>NZ_CP059728.1 GCF_014117425.1 Bartonella sp. HY038 | reverse complement strand
TCCCAATCTATTTAGCGTACGCGCCGCGAAGCGCAAAAAATAGAAACCGCGCCCTTCCATTTAGCGCTGTAGATTTCGATTTTTTTAAGCAAGTAGAAGCGTCAAAAAAACAATTAGAATTTTGCATAATCAGGTTTATCCATCAGGTGAGGAACGAACCTGTGGTTAAACTCGCATAAGCGACCCAAAGGGTTGATTGTGTAAAAACTAATTGCCTTACTGGATTTTCTTTGGGGCTGTCCTAGATAACAGAAGTTATGTAGGATTAATCCATGAGGAAAAGTCGTTTAAGTTGGTATAAGCAATGCAAACTTATTGAATTATTTATAGCAGGTTCTACAGCAAGAACAGCAGCTGCTTTAGTTGGCATTAATAAAACAACTGCTGCCTATTATTTTCATCGGTTGCGATTACTGATTTATCTCCACAGCGAACATCTAGAAATGTAGACAAGTGAAATTGAAGCTGATGAGTCTTATTTTGGTGGAAGTCGTAAAGGAAAGCGTGGTCGTGGCGCCTTTGGAAAAGTACCCGTATTTGGGCTTCTAAAACGTGATGGTAAGGTTTATACCGTTCAAGTTGCCAATACTCAAAAAAATACTTTAATCCCTATTATCAAAGAGCATGTCAAGCCAGATAGCATTGTTTATACTGATACCTATCGTAGTTATGATGTTCTTGACGTCAGCGAATTCACACATTACCGTATTAATCATAGCAAATTATTTGCGGATAAGCGTAACTACATCAATGGAATTGAAAATTTTTGGAACCAAGCAAAACGACATTTGAGAAAATTTAACGGCATTCCGCGCGAGAATTTTCATCTATTTTTAAAAGAGTGTGAATGGCGTTTTAATAACAGTGATCCCAAAATCCAATTTTCTATTTTAAAACAAATAGTAAAAGCGAATTTATTATAGTTATCTAGGACAGCCTCTTTTCTTTTTTTAGTTGGTATTTAAATATACACCATTAATGGAGAAACGTTTTCAAAATTTAAGCATTTACAAAGCTTTATCGACAGATCCTAATTTTCGGTTAACCGCATTAAAAAGTAAAAATGCAATAATTTGCTTTGGGAGTGCACAATTTTTTATTCTATGATGGTTAAATATTTAAGATGACCATTTTCATCTATAAAGAGCCTTATATTCTTTAGCAAAGAATGTAAAATTATACTCCAATTAATAAACACTAGAAACACAACTCAAGGATTTACGTTCTTGAATTAATTTTTAATTAGGTAAAGATATAGATAAATCATGAAATTTTTATGCAGTACGGTTTTAAAAAAAGAAAAAACTTTTCTTTTTTTATTGTTTTGGATGCTTTGTTTTTGGTATAGTTTATCAAGAGGAGTAGATGTTAATTGGGATTTAAGAAATTACCATTTATATTCTGTTTATGCGCTTTTTAATAACCGGATGTTTGTTGATGTTGCTCCAGCGCATCTTCAAACGTGGTTTAATCCATTTGTTCAAATTTTTAATTATTTTATTACAATTTATCTTGACCCGCGTATTGGCGCTTTAATTTTATCATTTTTTTCAGCATTAAATGTAATAATAATTTATACATTATCGCGTGAAATTATAAATGATAATGTTAATATTTACATCAATAAATATATTTCTTTAATAGCAGCAATTTGTGCTTTTTATTCGCCTACATTTATTTCACTTGTTGGCACAACATATAGTGATAATATCAATGCATTAATTTTATTGTTAATATTATATATAAGTATCAAATATAAATTTTCATTAAAGTCACTTATTGTTAGCAGCATATTATTTGGATTGTTGATAAGTTTTAAATTGACAAATATTATATTTTTCTTTCCGTTTATTACAGCAGTTTTAATGCAACCCAATCATAGAAATATAAAATCTATTTTTTTAATTGGGTTATCATCTATTATTGGATATATTCCTTTCGGTGCAACTTGGAATATTTATTTATATTATGTTTTTGGAAACCCTACGTTTCCTTTAATGAATAATGTTTTTCATTCGCCTTTTTATTATAATGTTTCATTAGTAGATAAACATTTTATTACTCATAGTTTGTTAGAAGCTATAAATATATTACCTAAGCAAGCACTTGGCGAAGTGGCAGTGACAACTGAGCGTCCATTTAGAGATGTACGTTTTTTAATTTTAGTTGTGCTGACTGTTTGTTTAGCACCTTTATTTTTTTTAAAAAGAACTGATAATCAAAGAATTTTCAAAACAAAGCCGATTATATTTCTTTGGATTATATTTGTCATATCGCTATTATTTTGGGTGAAGTTATATACCATCCAAAGATATATCGTTGCGCTAGAACAACTAGCACCTTTGTTAATATTTACACTTCTTGATAAAATTGGATTTACAAAGTTTAGCAAAGTTGCATCTATGTCCATCATATCATTTTTAATTTTGCTATTTGTGGTGCCTATGGATTGGGATCATCTTCCAATAAATACAAAAAAATGGTGGAAAGCAGATTATCCAGCTGAATTGCGCCAAGAAAGTGTCACTTATATTTTTTTAGAACATGAACCAATGGGATATCTCGTATTAAGTGCACCGAAAAATAGCGTATTCATTCGTATTGACGGTAATCTTGTAGAAATGGAAAATACTGGTTTAGGGCAACTTGCCAAAGACAAAATTAATATGAGTAAAGGTCAAATTAGGACATTAACGCGAGAAAAGTATAATGCTTCTTTTGATAATATTTTAAAAAAATATAATTTAAAATATAGTAGTGAAGATTGTATGCAGGTTAAGTCTGGGTTAGAAAGCCTTTACACTTGCTCATTGCAAAAAATAAAATAGTTATTTGTTTGAAGGTTAGAAACATGTTTGAAAAAAGTATTGCGATTGTAATTCCTTGTTATAATGAAGAAATTACCGTAGCAAAAGTTATCGAAGATGCAAAAAAATATGTACCTTCAGCTACTATATATGTTTATGATAATAATTCGACTGATAAAACCATTGAAATTGCAAGTGCAGCAGGTGCAATTATTAGGCGAGAAAAAAAGCAAGGCAAAGGAAACGTTATAAGAAGAGCCTTTAGTGATTTAAACGAACAGATTGTTCTTATCGTTGATGGTGATTCAACTTATGACTTGTCTTTTGCTCCTCAAGCATTAGATATTTTTATTAAAAACAAATTAGATTGTATAAATATAAAAAGAGTATCTGAAATAAAGGAAAGTTACCCTTTTGGTCATCGCTTCGGAAATAAAGCTTTAACAGGTGCAGTGCAATTTATCTTTGGACGGCAAATTACAGATATGCTTTCAGGATATAAAATTTTTTCACAAAGGTTTATCAAATCTTTTCCTATTTTATCAAATGGCTTTGAAATTGAAACGGAAGTAACAGTTCATGCGCTTGAGCTTAATGTTGCCATGGAAGAGTTAAGTGCTCTTTATGGTGAGAGGCCAGAAGGGTCGGAAAGTAAGTTATCAACGATAAAAGATGGTTTTTTAGTTGGTTTAACCATTTTAAAGCTTATCCAAAATGAACGCCCGCTATTATTCTATTCGATTTTTGCTATTATTTTTTTGGGATTGTCATTAAGCTTTGGTGTACCTGTCGTTGTGGAATTTATGAATATAGGTGTTGTTCCTCGGTTTCCAACTGCTATTTTAGCAGGGTTTTTAGCAATTTTAGGAATGATGAGCTTTATGATTGCGCTTATTTTAAATTTAGTACGTAAAATGCGTATTGATATGAAAAAACTTGCCTTTTTGGCGCTTAAAAATGAATAAATCAATTAAAGTTATTATTGTTGGAAGTTTAGGAGCAATTTTATTTTTTTGTCTTTTACGGTTTTACTTGTTTTTAGACATAAATCCATTAATATGCGGTATATTAACGTATATTATATGCTTTGTGTGTGTTTATACGGCACAAAGATTTTGGTCTTTTAAGGATGATAAGCCAAATAATAATTCACTTTATAGATATGCAATTGTTCAAGTAATATGCGCTATATTAGCGTCATTATTAACTGCTATATTTGCGCATTTGGAATGGAATGAAACGTTCATTTCAGGAGCGGTAACTGTTATAACATCTAGTTTTGGATTTGTAGGTACGCGTTTTTGGGCATTTATGTAAATGCAGGGGTTTATCGGTCTTGGCGCAAATATTATTCGTAATCTGCATTAACGTAAAAATATAAATCAAAAAAAGAAAATTCAGTTAAGGTAGTTAGTTTTTACACAATCAGCCTTTCAGGTCGCTACGCGAGTTTAACCACAGGTTCGTTCCTCACCTGATGGATAAACCTGATTATGTAAAATTCTAATTGTTTTTTGACGCTTCGACTTGCTTAAAAAAATCGAAACCTACAGCGCTAAATGGAAGGGCGCGGTTTCGATTTTTTGCGCTTCGCGGCGCGTATCTAAATAGAGTGAGAAAGAGAAGTATCTGTAAACGCCAGAAAATGGGAATTGTGAGCGAAGAAATTTTGACATCGAGCGAAAGAAACGTGACATTAAGCGAAAAAAAAAACCTTTTTTTTTTCGCTTATATGGTTTATGGTTTTCTTTCGAGTGTTAAATAATGTACTTAATATTTAACACTCGAAAGAAAACAGCTTGTTTATTTAAATGTATTTTAGAGAGATCCAATGAACACGATTAATTTGCGAAAACTAGAATATTCTCCTCATGAAAATCCCTTTATGGTATCAGGCTCTGAAATAAAAACACGACATAAAACAGTTAAAACTCGAGCAGCAAGACAAGAACTTGTGGATTCAAATACTGGCGAAGTCGTAGCAATGTCGATGATTCATGTCATAGAAGAACGTGATGATGAACATTTTGTAAAAGTATTTGCCGAAGGTGTGAGAGCAGCTTTTGATCTTTCCCGTACAGGCTATCGTGTGTTTGTTGCAGTTCTCCAGTCTTACCAGACTGAAAAATTGACCGGTGGCTTTGCGGATTCAGTTAATCTTATTTGGTTTGACGGCGGCTTAAATGGCGACAAACTGGAAATGACCGACCGGACCTTTCATAACGGATTAAAAGAATTAATTTCAAAAGAATTTTTAAAGCCAAAACTCCCTAATCAATATTGGGTAAATCCAGCATTGTTTTTTAAAGGTGATAGAGTTGCATTTATGCGTGAGTACAGAAGAGTACCGAAAACCAATAAAAAAATTGAACAAAATTCCTCTGAAAAAACCCTTTTTGATATCTAACTTTCAGTTAATATCTTAATGATAATGTCTGGTCATAAGGTCGGACGGAGGACGAAAATGTGACTGACGACAGAATATGGCTTACTTATGCTGATGCTGCGCAAAATTAGGGGTATCAGTAGACTCGGTAAGACGAAGAGCATGTAAAGAACACTGGGTAAGCGTAAAAATAATTTAGGTAAGTTGACCGTTTCGGTTCCAATCAAACAAGAATACAGAACCGGACAGGCTCCACATAATCATACTCATGAATTACAAAAGAAAATTGCTATTCTTGAAGTCCAATTAAAAGCAGAAGAAAATAGAGCTAATACAGCTGAAGTTGACCGCGATGCATGGAAAAATCAAGCCCAACTTTTAGCAAGACCCTGGTGGAAAAAACTAAATGGCTAGCTATCCAATTAGTTTCTGAAAACTCAATATTGACAGATAAATTGAGAAAATAATTTCAAGAGTGATTTATAATAAAATTGATATTCAAAATTTACTTCAGATAAATACATTGAACCCACCCTCTCAAAAACGATCGTTTAATTTTTCATAAAATTTAAGTTAGGTAAATAAAATCATGCAAATTTTATAAAAAACTGGACTTAATAAAATCTATCACATAACGTAATAATAATTTCTATTTTTACTAGGATAAACCTAGGCAGCAACCAGAATTTTTTTTACATAACTAATGAATAAAATTAATATTTTTGTATTTATATCCATTAAGGATTAATTATGCTCTCAACACATATTGGTTTTCCAACTGAGACTGTTATTGTTTTTCTTGTTTTGTCCATTGGCGCTATCTTTATCGACTTGTTTATGCACCGTAACGACCAAGAAATTTCATTGAAAAGTGCTGCTTTTTGGTCTGTATTTTGGATCATTGTTGCAATGGTCTTTGCGTTGTTTTTATATATCCATCACGGATCTGAGGTTGCTAGCCTATTTGTTACTGGTTATGCCCTTGAAAAGGTATTATCAGTTGATAACCTATTTGTTATGATGGCAATCTTTTCTTGGTTCTCTATCCCAGATCGTTATCGGCACCGGGTTTTATATTGGGGGATCATTGGAGCTATCGTTTTTAGAGCAATATTTGTAATGATCGGCACTAGCTTACTAAGTTTAGGACCTTACGTTGAAATAGTATTTGCTTTAATTGTTGCATGGACCGCCGTTATGATGCTTAAAAATAATGGCGATAGAGATGAAATAGAGGATTACTCTCAACATCTTGCCTATCGTTTGGTTAAACGTTTCTTTCCTATTTGGCCTAAGCTTGCTGGGCATGCTTTTCTTTTAACACAAAAAGAAGTAGATTTAGAATTACAAAAGCCAGAAAATAAAGATGTTGTTATTGGCCGTGGTGCAAAAGCAATGCTATATGCTACTCCGCTCATGCTATGTGTTGCTGTAGTCGAACTCTCCGATGTCATGTTTGCATTCGATTCTGTACCGGCTATCATCGCCGTGAGCCGTGAACCGCTTGTTATTTATAGTGCAATGATGTTTGCTATTTTAGGCCTTCGTACACTTTATTTTGTTCTTGAAGCTCTTAAAAAATACCTCTCACAATTAGAAAGAGCCGTTATAGTTCTTTTGTTTTTCATGGCCATTAAACTTGGACTAAACGCTACAGACCACATTTGGCATCATGGCTATAGTCTTTCTGCGGCTACGAGCCTTTATGTTGTTTTAGGCGTTCTTATTTTAGGTGTTGTTGCAAGCCTCATTTTCCCTGATAACTCAGAAGATAAAAAACAAGAACATTAATCCCGCATATTTTATCCTCAATAAATTAAAAATGGAAAGGACTAGTTTATGGGCGTATCACTTGCAAAAGGCGGAAATGTATCTTTAAGCAAAGCAGCTCCGTCAATGAAAAAAGTTTTGATTGGTCTTGGTTGGGACGCCCGTTCAACAGATGGGCAGGATTTCGATCTTGATGCCTCAGCATTTCTTTTAGGAGCCAGCGGTAAAGTTCGCGGCGATGCTGACTTTATTTTCTATAATAACTTACAATCATCTGATGGTTCAGTATTTCATACTGGTGACAACCGTACTGGAGAAGGTGATGGTGATGATGAATCTTTGAAAATTGATTTAGATGCAGTGCCTTCTAGTATAGAAAAAATCGTTTTTGTTGTCACAATTCATGAAGCTCAAGTTAGGCGTCAGAACTTTGGTCAAGTTTCTGGGGCATTTATTCGCTTGGTGAATGATGATAATGATATGGAAGTAGCCCGCTATGACTTAACTGAAGATGCATCTACAGAAATTGCAATGCTTTTTGGAGAGCTATACCGTTATAATAGTGAATGGAAATTTAGGGCCGTTGGACAAGGTTATGCTGGTGGTTTGGCTTCAGTCTGCGCACAATATGGAATTATTGCTAGTTGATAAAATATAGTTTTATCAAACTTATTAATTAAGGTGATGCAAAAATTAATATAAGTATTTTTATATAATAAACCTTAGATGACAATTTCTGCTCTAAATTAACTAAGTTTGATACAATAATCATTTATTTTAGTAATAATTAGCTTATTAAATTTCGTGCATAAGCACCCTAAATATATAAGATGAAGGTGTTTTAAGTTATTAAAATATAAAGAAAAGATATGTCTTTTCTTAATCATTGGTAACCTTATAAGGAATATTGATTGTGCGACGATTACCGGTATATTTACTTCTTGATTGCTCGTCTTCTATGTATGGAGAGCCAATTGAAGCCGTGAAAAATGGTGTTCAAACCTTATTGATGACTCTTAAGCAAGATCCATATGCACTTGAAACGGCTTATATTTCAGTAATTACATTTGGCTCAAATGCTCGACAAACAGTACCTTTAACCGATCTTTTAAGTTTTAACCTTGGACAGCTTACTGCTACAGGAACAACGGCATTGGGTGAAGCTTTGTCTTTAGTCGCTGCAAAAATAGGTAGTGAAGTTAGAAAAACGACTGCTGACGTCAAAGGCGATTGGCGGCCCTTAATCTTTTTGATGACGGATGGTGCTCCAACTGATGATTGGCGCAAGGGACTAAGCGATTTTAAAGCCGCAAAAACAGGTATTGTCGTTGCTTGTGCGGCAGGCCATGATGCAGATACTAAAGTGTTAAAAGAAATCACTGAGATTGTTTTACAGCTTGATACAGCTGATAGTTCATCAATCAAATCTTTCTTCAAATGGGTATCGGCGAGTGTTGCTGTCGGTAGCCAAAAGGTAGAAGCGGGAAAAAAAGAAATTCTTGGACTGGATGATTTACCGCCTCCTCCTTCAGTTGTGAATGTGGTTTTATAGTTAAATTGCTTAAACAGGGGATTTTATATGTCAGTTAGTTTGCGTAAAGGACAAGGCGTTAGTCTGCGTAAAAATGATTATGATCTATCTTTAGTGACGATAGGTCTTGGTTGGGATGTAAATGAAGAAAAAAAGGGATTCTTAGGCGGAATTTTTTCCAAAAAAAAAGATGAATATGATCTTGATGTCATTGCCTTTCTTTGCAATGCATCAGGTAAGATTGTATCTCAAGGAAATATTGAAAATGGCAAACCAACGTTGGTTGGCGGCGATATAATATTCTTTAATAATCTTAAACATAAATCAGGACAAATATGGCTTACCGGTGACAACCGTACCGGCGCGGGGGACGGTGATGATGAACAAATCATTGCTAAGCTTAATACTCTTGATCCACAATATGAAAAAATTGTGTTCATCGTTCAAATTTATAATGGGCAAAAGCTAAATCAACATTTTGGAAAAATAAATAACGCATTTATACGAGCAGTAGATGCCCGTAATGTCGAAATGGCACGCTTTGACCTTTCAGGTGGGGTTGCTTTCAACGGTCAATGTTCAATGGTTTTTGCCGAACTTATACGTGAATCTAACGGCTGGAAATTGAATGCTATTGGTGCCCCTTCCCCTTCAGACTCTTTTGTTACTCATTTAAGAAATTATATCTAAATGCGTAGGTTACCTGTTTATTTGCTTATTGACACATCGGGATCAATGCGTGGTGAATCAATCCATTCAGTAAATGTCGGCGTACAAGCAATGTTAAGCATGCTGCGACAGGACCCTTATGCTCTTGAAAGCGTATATATATCTATAATTACCTTCGATAATGAAGCACGCGAATTTGTACCATTAACAGCTTTACCAGACTTTCAATTCACTGAAATTACAGTACCCAATACAGGGGGAACATTTACCGGAGCAGCCCTTGAATGTCTAATGCGTTGCATGGATAGAGATATACACCGTTCAAGTGGAGAGCAGAAAGGCGATTGGCGGCCCCTTGTATTTTTGATGACAGATGGGGTGCCCTCGGATGCATGGGCATATAGTGAAGCTATAAAAGGGGTTAAAATACGTTCTTTTGGCTCTATTATTGCCTGCGCTATCGGACCTAAAGCGGGTTATGATCACCTAAAGCAATTGACAGACAAAA
The DNA here is from genome assembly GCF_014117425.1 of Bartonella sp. HY038. Lineage (NCBI taxonomy): Bacteria > Pseudomonadati > Pseudomonadota > Alphaproteobacteria > Hyphomicrobiales > Bartonellaceae > Bartonella > Bartonella sp. HY038. The sequence goes on along the minus strand of NZ_CP059728.1, from coordinate 5,316 downwards.
TAGTCGCTTTGGAAACCCTTGATTCATCAGCCTTTTCGGGGCTATTTAAATGGGTTAGCGTAAATGTTTCCTCGGGTAGCTCGAGCGCAGGAGTAAACGGTAATACTAATGATCTGCCCCCGCCGCCGCCAGAAATACAGATTGTTTTTTAGTAGGATATAGATTTATTAAGGGGATATGGCTGATGGATAAAAACGATACGCTTGAAATCAAAATAGCTAAGTTTATTTTGAAGGAGATAGGTCAAGCGTATGAACCTGATTCTCAATTGGACTATATTGATAATTTATCCAAGGCGCTGCACGAGGCAAATGATTTTCAACAACTCTTAAAACAAATAAAAAAAGACATTGGTAAACCACATATTATTATTGATGATAATCATATTTTAGGTACTAATATTATCAACACTCAAATTTCAATAACAGAAATCTCTAGCGATGCTAAGCAAAGTGATATTGATAACAATAAAATACCAGATCAACAAAATAATTTAGATGAAAATCAAGAGAATAATAATCCTTGCCTAAACGAGAAAACACTAACAACAGATAGCCAACAAAGCAGCCATTTTTTTTCGTTACAAAAATCTAATTTATCTGAATATCCCCAAGAACCAATAATTTCAATTTCAATTGCCAATGCGCATATAGGTAAACCATTTGATGTGCCCATCAATATTATTGCTGATAATAATGATGTTGTAGAAATAATAGATATTATTTTTCCAGACGACATTGGCCTAGTTTTTTCAAAAGAAAATCAACGAGTAAAAGGCAATCCATCGCAAAGTGGATCTTTTCCTGTTCGCGTAAAATGGAAAATTTCTTCAAAATTTAGCGGTGAAAAAAAGATAAATTTTATTATTAATCCAGATCCTAAAGACCTTTGGGAGATTATTGAGCCTTCTGCTGAAATACCCTATCGTAAAGACCATATTGTCAATCGTGATCTCAGTGTTATGGGAGCTCATATTGCTGCCGCACGTCGCCGAGGGCGCTCGCATGAACATGCTGGGACCTACTGCGATGATGATTTTTATATTAAGAGTTGTGAAACGTCCGGTTGGTGCGTTTTACTGGTGGCAGACGGAGCAGGGAGTGCTAAATATTCCCGCGAAGGATCGCGAATAGTTGCTGATATTGTCGGAAATTATTTATATGACAAACTATGCAATGAAGTTGGTAATGAATTGAGTGATCGTATTTTGCAATGGAGTGAAGATGATCAACGCGAGGTTTGGAAAACTATAAATCTACTTTTTAGTGAGGCACTAATAAATGCTCTGCGCGAAATCAGCCGCGTGGCAGAGGAAGTAAATAGTGACACTAAAGCTTTTGCCACGACGGTATTGGTCACGATATGTTTGCGCGCCAATGGTGAATTATTTGCTGCTTCTTTTTGGTTGGGCGATGGCGCAATTGCAGCCTATGGACCAAGAGGAAAAGTTCGAATTCTTGGCATACCCGATAGTGGAGAATATGCTGGGCAAACGCGCTTTCTCGATGCTAGTATCATAAAGGATAAAAATTTCAGTAAACGAGTTAGCATAGGTAAATGGTCTGACGTATCACATTTATTGTTGATGACCGATGGTGTTTCAGATCCGCGCTTTGAAACAGATAGTGGTTTAAAGAATGTCCAAAAATGGGATGAACTAGTTGACGATCTTGCAGGCCCACTTTCTTATGAAGAAAAAGCCTCTTCGCATTTAGCTGATTGGTTAAGTTTTTTTTCTCATGGCAACCATGATGATCGTACATTAATCGTTTATTGGTGATTTTTAAACCAAGGTAGAATAAATGACAAATATTGTTACTTGCAAAACAAAAGATGGAAAGACCATCCAATATGTCGATGAAGTTATTGGCGCAGGTGCAATGAAAAATGTCTATTTCTCTCCTGATAAATCATACGTCGTCGCCTTTTATCATAGACCTCAAAATGATCAGGCAAGAGAACGTATCGATATGATTACCAGTCGTTATCGAAAAAATATATTTGAACAAGCGGGTGGTGAGTATTGGAAATCACTTTTTTGCTGGCCGACTCATGTTGTGGAACATGACGGTAAGCTTGGTATTGTAGTCCCGAGCTATCAAAAGCATTTTTTCTTTCGCTATGGTTCAAAAAATAATGATGCTCTCGGTATTAAAGGCAAGGAAAAGGAGGGGAAGTGGTTTGCAAGTGCGAGTAATCAAAGCAAATTTCTTGACCCACGTGAACGAGGAAATACACTTAATTATTTAAGAATTTGCATTTTATTGACCAGAGCAATTAGACGCATGCATGCTGCGGGTCTTTGTCATAGTGATCTTAGCTATAAGAATGTATTAATAGACCCTGAGCTAGGACATGCCTGTATTATCGATGTCGATGGTCTTGTCGTACCAGGTAAATATCCTCCTGATGTTGTGGGAACACCAGATTTTATTGCGCCAGAAGTTGTTAAAACTAGCTATTTACCAAAAGATGCTCCACATAGAATATTACCTAGTATTACGACTGATCGTCATGCACTTTCCGTTTTAATATACATGTACCTCTTTTTTAGACATCCACTGCGCGGAGGAAAGATTCATGATATGAATGATGAACTCCGTGACGAATTTTTATCTATGGGCGAAAGGGCTCTCTTTATCGAGCATCCTATTGATCGTAGTAATGCCGTCAAACTTAGCCAAGTGTCCCCCTCTTCGTTGCCATGGGCGGATCCGCAAAAAATCCCTTATACTATTATGGGGCCTTATTTAAAGGTACTATTTGAGAGAGCCTTCATTGAAGGATTACATGAGCCGACAAAGCGGCCAACCGCAGATGAATGGGAAAGTGCACTTGTCAAAACAGTTGACTTATTACAACCCTGCCAAAATAATGCATGTGAACAAAAATGGTATGTTTTTTCCGGTAAAACCAATCCCTGCTGCCCTTATTGTAATACTCCTTATAAAGGGAAATTACCTATTTTAAATCTCTATTCTTCTAGACAGGTAGGCTCTTACCGCTCTGATGATCATCGTTTAATGGTGTGGAACGGACAATCATTATTCCCTTGGCATGTTAATCGCCTTATTGCTCCAAACGAAAGAACTACCGAAGAACAAAAAAAACGAGTTGGCTATTTTGTCTTTCATAATGACCAATGGTGGTTAGTGAATGAAGGAATAAAGGGATTAATATCATTGGATGATCAGCGAACTATTGCCATCGGTGACAAATTACCACTAGTGAATAATGCGCAATTTATCTTATCTAAAGAAGAAGGGGGTAGGCTTATTGTCATTCAACTTATTGATAATTAATCATTTTAAATCTAGTATTATCAAATTGCTTTTTGCTATAATTTAAGTGGCTAACACCTAAGACTGTGATTTAATGAACGTTTTTGAGACAAAAAAAATTTGATAATTAAATAGCAGAAAGGCTGCTATTGAGTGTTCTCACAAATAGTCTTGAAATTATTTAAATGGTGAAGGACTATTTGCCAATTTTGATAATTTAAAGAATATTGGTGTAATCGCTCGCGCCATGAATAATACGTATTATCAAGATAGTATCTTCTTTAATGCGGTAAAATATGAGGTAATTACCAAAAATACATCGACGAATATTTAAATGTTCATATCGCGATACGAGGGGAAAACCTCGTGGTATTGAGGCTATATTCTCACATTTGGCGCGTATTTCTTGAACAAATGAATATGCACGTTTTGGATTATCGCTCGCTATGTAATCTGCAATTTTTTCAAGGTCATTTTGGGCTTCTTGGGTAAATTCTATAAGCATGCCGTCAATTATTCTTTTCAAGCATTAATTGGTATTTCTGTTCTAAAGCATCAAATACAGAGTTTGCAGATTTGGTATTGCCTGCTTCAGCATCTTCAATACCTTTATTAATTGCTTGATCAAGCATTACTAAGCGCATTTCTCTTTCTTGCACTAATCTAATGCCCTCGCGTAAAACTTCACTTTTAGAGCCATATCGGCCGCCATCAACGAGCTTTTGAACATAATTTTCAAGTTGTTTTCCTAAATCAGCACTGATCATTCATCTTCTCCGCTTTTATTGAATAGCATCTCATAAAATTGGTGTCTTATCAACTATTATCAATTAATAGTACTACTTTATTTTTGCCAAAACCATCGTCGTTTTTTAGTTAGTAAATGTTGAGCCTGCTCTTGCCATGCGTCGGCTTGAGTTTTCCAATTGTCACGATCTGTTATTGTGATTTCATTTAGCTTTTTCTCATTTAATAATTCAATTTCTAAGATAGAAATACGGTGTTGTAATTCTTGAATTAAATTACCTTTGTCATTGGTATCATTATGACTGTCTATAGTCTTGTCAATTGATAGTCGTGCGACAGGTATACCGACAGATATGCGACCGTCATTTCTCTTTTTTTTAGGCCACTTGTTTCTAGCAGCCTGCCTTCTTACAGATGCTTGTGCAATTCCTAGACGTGATGCTGCATCGTCATATGTCATAAATTCAAAGTCACCTGTCATATTGACAATCCTTCTGACTATCATTGTGACCATCACAATGACATTAAAGCATAATAAATATAATAAATTTATTTAGATTTCTTCAAACTCGATTTGGCTCTTATCGTTTTTTAATTTTTTTGGCGGCGATTTCAATCGATATTCCCTCATAAATGCAACTCTATCGCCTTTAAAAAATAAAGCTGGATTGACCCAAAATTGATTTGGGGCTCTATGAGCTAAGAAGCCTTTTTCAACGAGTTCTTTTAGTCCTCTTTGAAATGTTCTTTCGGATATGCCTATACTTTTTCCATTTAAGCCATCACCGAACCAATATAGAGTTAAACTATCGGCATAGCCTCCTGTCATTTTTTCCCGTTGGTATTCACCTAAAACAGATTGAAAAACTTTTGCTCCGGCCGCTTTTAATTCAAAGGCTGCTTTAACACCATCAGCGAAAACTTTAACAAAATGTTCTTCATCTTTTTCTTCAATAACGTGTATCATAGACATTGCTACAAGTTCACCTGTGCTTGAATCTACCAATTCTTGCATAGATGCCTTGGTCTTAACTGTTTTATGTCGTGTTCTTATTTCAGTGCCATGTTCCATAAATGGATTTTCTTGAAAAGAATAATTGGGTGATCACATATTTACTTTTGTTAAATTGAAGGTGTCATTCATTGCGTCAATATCCTCGGTTATTTTGACGTATCATGCGCCATTGAATAACGCTTGTCACGACAAAAAAACAAAAAAATTGTCGCGAAAAACGACTAATCTGTCGCGAGCGGTTTATAAAAAACAATAGCTTACATGCCTTCTCTT
>NZ_CP059727.1 GCF_014117425.1 Bartonella sp. HY038 | reverse complement strand
TTACTATCAACAAGACCCTATGAAGTTGTCTTGTTATAAACATTATTAGTAAACTGCGTTAACGTAAAAAATATAAAATATTGAGACATATCTTATCCTTAGACTTGTCTATTTAGGGGCGGGACCTATTATTTTTTAGAATTCCCATTTTAGTTGATTTACAGTTCATTGGCGTTATGGCCAGAGAACGCTCTTAATTAAAAATTATTCCATGACCTTTTAAATAGAAAATATTTTGTATGTTAGAATATTATAATATAATTTATTATATAATTTTAATATAAAATCTACTTTATTATTTTCAATATTTAAATAATATTAGCGTATGATTATAGCAACACTAGTAAATTATATTACATATATTTAATTTTTTTAATTGCCTAATATTTTAATTTATAATATGAAAACGTTGTATTTGCACGGCCACAAATTTTGTGAGGTGTTAATGGGGTTTGAAAAGCTTTACCTAATGTAACCATAGTCTGTCACACATAGAATATGCGTTGTCGGGGATTTAGGCGAGCTTAATAATATATCAAATTTACCGCTAAAAAGCGGCAAATGAATTGCTGCGCACAACACGTGCAGCAATAAGGGGTTCTGTGTGCTTTATACAGAATATTTAACTTATCTAAAATAAAAACTTAGGAGTTTTCAATGAAAATTATTCTTAAAGCCTTGGCTGCTGCCAGTGTTCTTGCTTTGGGTGTAGCTGCTGCTCAAGCAGAAACAGCACAAAATACTATGGATGTTCAGATCACCATTAAAGATGGTTGTACAGTTAACTTCCCTGAAAATGCAGGTAATATTAACTTTGGTGAGTATGCTGCAATTACTGAAGATCTTACCCTTACAAAGAAGGTTGTGATCAACTGTAAAAATGCATCTACTACTTCAGCAACTGCTGGACAATATACATTGTCATTAAATGACGGTATGGGTACAGGTGCAACAACTGCAGCACGCAAACTTACAAGCGGTTCCAATACTATTGATTATACTGTTTACCAAGCTGGTAGCATTTCTTCTGCTGTTTGTGGTGGTAAGCTTTGGGGGGCAGCTGCTGACCAAACATTCACTGGTACACTTACCACTGGTACAGGTACTGTAAGTGGTGATCACACCCATTTCTTCACTGTTTGCATTCCAAAAATCACTGGTACACAGCCAGCTAATGGCGTTTATGCAGATACATTGACTGCAACTCTTTCTTACTAAGATTAGTATTTTTATAAATTTTTCTTGGGGCGGTGTAACTGCCCCAAGTTCCTCTAAAGCTTAGTATTTATGGGTATTATTATGCGCTTTTGGACATATTTTTTTGGGTTATCTATATTATTTTCTTCAATTTCAATGGCTCACGCTCAGCAAAATAAAAGTGGTGGTATTACGCTCACCATTATGCCGCTTGTATTAGATGTTAGGCCTCCACAGGTTGGTGATAATGTCATTGTGCGTAATGGCAGCCAAATGCCAGTTCGCTTACAAGTGCGCGTATTTCGCTGGCAACAGCGTGGTGGCAAAGATTATTATGCGCCAACCACGGATGTTATTGTAAATCCTCCTTTTATTGAAGTTCAGCCCGGTGCGCGTGCAACCGCGCGTGTAACACGTGTTTCAAAACAACCATTAACTGGTGAAGAAAGTTATCGTATATTTGTTGATCAAATACCAGTTTCATCGTTAAGAACTGCACGAGCAGGCATTGTGACCCCCGGTATTAATATGGCATTACGTCAAATTATACCAGCTTTTTTCCGTCCAGGCTCAGGGCCTGCATCTGCAAATCAATCTCGAAACCAATCACAAAATGGTTTGATTTTTAAGGCGGAAGCTGCGCGTGGCGGCTTTAATATTACAGCCAGCAATAGTGGTGCAAATCGGATTAGAATTTCTGATGTGAACCTTGTCGCTAATGGTGCGGTTATTGGCGGTAAGGCCAATTTGGCTGGTTATGCTTTACCTGGTTCTGCAATTAAATTTTTTGTTCCCGCTCAGGGTGGCGGCATGCCCAACTCTATTAGTTTTACAACAGATCAAGGTCGTATGGAGTTACCGTTGCAAATCAATTCAAGACGCTAAGTGGTTTGGTTAAGTTGGCGTAATGAATTTTCATAAAGGCATAAAGAATGACAAAGCTAAAAATTAGAAATAAAAAATTTTGCTCCAGTGTTAGCGCATTTGCGTTGATGTCCTTGGGTACTGGAATTGTCTTTGCTTCTTTAACATATGCTCAAGCTCAAAATGCTTCATCTGACACTCAATGGCTGTCAGCTGAAGATATTACACGGCTAAATTATTCAGCGCCAACAGCGCCAACGACAGAAGCAGCAACGCAGGTTGAGGCTATTGGTTATCAGCCAAGCATTCCCCAGACAACAGCGTTTCGCGATCCTGATATTTACGTTCATATTTCACTCAATGGTGAAAGCCGCCCAGGAATGTTTGCTGTACGGCAAAGTGATGGTGGCATACTAATCATACGAGATAGTGTTTTACGCAAAATTGGTCTTTTGCCGCAAAGATCTGCCACTAATAGAGACGGTTGGGTAACACTAGATAAGCTTAAAGATGTCCAATATTATTATAATACGATAAGCGAAACGCTTGAATTTGTTACTACTCAAAAAGATGCGCTTGCTCCTTATGAAGTTAGTCTTGATCCTAAGGCTAGTGCGGCTAGACATGGTGATGATGAGGGAATTAAGCCCCAGTCAGATTTAGCTGCCGTTTTCAATTATAGTATTTATGCCGATTCTGGTAATGATAAATTTAGTAAACTTTGGGACTTTCAGGGCGTATCAGCAACACTTGACGGCCGCGTTACCGGTAAATTTGGTACATTTTATACATCAGAGCTTATTCGTTATTCATCACAAGGTTTTGGCAACGATAAAACAGATGCCATTCGCCTAGATAGTTATTGGACTTTTTCTGATGAAAAACGCATGCTCACTTATCAAGTGGGTGACGTAATTACCCGCAGCCTTTCTTGGTCTCGCTCCACCCGTCTTGGTGGCGCACAATTAACAAGAAATTTTTCACTCCGAGATAATTTGGTTACTATGGCGATGCCAGAACTGAGTGGTTCTGCTGCTGTACCATCATCCGTCGATCTTTATTTAAATAATGCGCAACGTGCGGTTGAAAATGTACCATCGGGACCATTTTCTCTAACCGATATGCCTGTTATAACAGGGCCTAATAATGCTCGGCTTGTTTTGCGTGACGCTTCAGGGCGTGAAACAGTACAAAATCTTTCATTCTACGCATCTGCTGACTTATTATCCCGTGGTTTATGGGATTTTTCTTTGGAAGCGGGAACGCCACGGCGTAATTATGGTAGCGATTCAGGTAATTATACCAAAGATTTCTTCGTCTCAGGTACTGCACGTTATGGCTTAACCAATCGCATTACTCTTGAGGGGCATGGGGAAGCTGGTGGCGATTTCTTTAATGGCGGTATGGGGGCAATCTTTACAGTTTCAGATTTTGCTCAAGTATCACTTGCAGGTTCCGCAAGCAGCTATAAGAGCGAAACTGGTCAGCAATTATATGCCAGTATGCAATTACAGCGTTGGGGATTTGTATTAACGGGTCTAACACAACGTACCTTTGGCGATTATAATGATATGGCATCGATTGTTGATAGAAAAGCATATCAACGCGCAAAAAGTAATACGATTGATTGGTCTGAGATTGATTATCTAGTTGATAGTCGTAGGATAGGGAGATTACCAAAGGCAATTAATCAAGTGTCCTTAAGTTCTAGCTTGCGTTTTGATCCTACAAATATAACGCTAAGCTATAGTGAAATTGATTATCATGATCAAGCCGATAGTGGTTATCAAAAGGATAGTCGTTTTATTAGCCTATCTGCCAATAGGCGTTTTGGTAAAAAATTGAACGGTTATGCCGTCGGTTATAAAAATCTTAAAGATTCCAATAATTACAGTGTCTTTGCCGGTGTTTCTTATTCCTTTGATGACGGAATTAGTGTTTCGTCAGGGGTTAACAGTACCCATGATGGTACACAGATTGATACGCGCATTTACAAGAATCTTGGTTCTAATGTGGGTGATTTTGGTTGGTCTATTCGTGATGCAGAAGGTAAGCGCTCTCAAAGAGGAGCCGCTGGACAATATCGTAGCAGTATTGCGCTGCTTGCCGCCTCGGTTGATCAATATGATGGTGATAATTGGCGTGGTACGCTTTCTGCTGATGGTGGTGTAGTTTTTGCTGACGGTGCTGTCATTCCAACGCAGCGCGTTAATGATGCATTTGCAGTCGTTAATGCTGGCGTTGGCGGTGTTGGTGTTAAGGTTGACAACCAAAAATCAGGCAAAACTTGGGCTAATGGTCGCTATGTCGTTAATAATCTTGGCTCTTATAGTACGGCAAGCATTGCCCTTGATATGGAAACCTTGCCTGTCGATGCTATCGTTGAATCAACTGAAGTAATGGTACGACCAGCTCAAATGGCCGGCGTTATTGTAAATTTTGGCGGGGCTAGTAGTGACCAATATATTTATGTTTCCTTTAAAGAAGCCAATGGACATTTTGTTGAAGTAGGGTCGCTTGCGCAGGTTGCAGGAACCGATACTGCCTTTGATATTGGTTATGACGGTTCAGCTGTTATCCCACTTGCTAAAGTGCAGCTGCCGGCAACTCTTCATGTTTTGAAACCTGATGGCAGCACTTGCCAAGCAACATTATCAAATGACATGGTCAAGGGTCTCAATGCTGGCATACAGGCTGTTTCATGTCAAACGATACGAACTGCCGTTGCGGCTCAATAGTAAGATCATTCATGCAATAAATATTTAAATAACAATTATTATTTTAAATAAATATTAGTTGATAGGAAAGAGAAAAAATGAATATTTTAATACATAAAGATAATAAATCAAAATATAAATTGGTTTTGCTTTGTCTTTACTTTTTTTCTATTATCCTATCTGCTAGCAATTTATCATTTATAACAAAATCATATGCTGCTATTGATGGAAATTTAGCAGATTGTGTTTTGCAAACACCATCAGATAATATAGATCTTGGTGATATAAACCCTCTTACAAATCCTCAACCCCTTGTCAACCTGCAAGATATGGTAGCCAACTGTGAAACGTCAGCTTTTTTCGGTCCCTCTAGTGATGTTAATGGTTACACCTATTATGCTGATATGTGCGTTGGAGTTTCGTCTACTTCCTCTACCGATTATGCATCGAGAAAGCTTTATTTACAAAGGGAAGATGGTTCACTCGACGTAACAAAATCTGTTGATTTTATATTATATAACCGATTAGTTCCTTCAAACACAACAATACTAGGTACAGGAACAGCTGGGCAAGGTAAACCATATAATTTGCGAACGAGGAATTCAAACGCTGCTGGTAGTACTCGACCTGATGGTGTAACTCGTATTACTCTTCAAGGCCCTTTGAGAATTGGAATGGAGCTTAGCCCTTCGCAACAGGCTCAACTCCCAGTTGGAACATATAAAAATACATTCACATTTTTTTCTTGGTCTGGTGCTGCCTTTACGTCTGGCTCTGTAACGGAACCACCACGGCCTAGCATTGATGCAGGTTGTTCAGATTTTTCCGGCGGTTCCACTAAATCTCAAGTTTTTACAGTCGTGGCAAGAGTTTTAGCAGGATGTACTGTAAACACAACCAGTATTAATTTTGGTGAACATTTGGCTATTGATAATGATCTCAGTCAAGAAGGCGCGGTAACTCTTAAATGCAATGTTAATGCCCCCTATGAAATTAAAATTGATGGCGGAAAATCTGGCGATGTCAATGCGCGCAAAATGTATTTTGTTGGAGAAAATGGTATTGAGGATCGCAGCAAAGCAATACCCTACCACATTTATTTACCAAATACGCAAACCGAATGGGGGACTACGGAGGGTAGCACCTATAAAGGGATAACATCTGCCAATGAGACATCTGTAAAAGTTAAAGCGGTTATTCGTGCTTCAGAGGTAGGAGAGCGTGTGGTTGGTACCTATAAGGATAGGCTCACAGTAACAACAACTTATTAGTATTAATAATTAAAAGGCTACACTCATGGTAAGAAGATTCCTTTCACCCGTTGCTAGTACAACACCAGCTGCTTCTCCAAGTCCAATGTCGACAAGGAATATATCAACTTATAGTAACTCATTTACATATAAGGGACATAGCGATCCTGATGGTGTTTTGAAATCAGGTTTGTTTATCAGCACAAAACCAATCTTATGGTATTCAGTGACTAATGTTGGGCCTGCAGAATATCCTGTAGCTATTGGCATCAACGCCCAAGGACAAGATGTTCTTATTAATGGTGTTTTGGATCAAGCGACAGGCTTATGGAAATTTGATTTTGCTGCTGCTGGTGCAGTTTTAAAAACGGGTTCTAATTCTATAACATTTGTCATCGGTGGTACACCGGGTAATAATAATGAACCTGTAACAGATGACTTTCAAGTTTTAGCTGATCCAACAGCAACGGCAACGATTGAAAGTTTTACCGATAATGTTGGCTCTGTGACGGGTAACTTACCATCAGGATCACAGACTGATGACCGAACAATTACTTTAAATGGTAAGGTTAGTAGCGATTTCTTTCAAGCCCCGGCCAATGGTGCCAATAAATTAGCAATTTACCAAGATGGTCATCTTGTTGGTTATGCAACAGTTAATGCCAATGGTACTTGGTCTTATACTGTGCCAAGTGCTTTAGAAAATAGTCCACCTGTGCATAATTTTACAGCAGTCGTTGAAAATGCTGCCACACTTACTGGTACTCCATCGGCTAATTTTGTTGTTGATGTTCATTTGACCATTGGGGTTGAATCTCTATCAACCGAAGATACAACCCCTGTTTTAAACGGTAGTATTGGTTTTGAGCTTTTATCGGGTGAATATATTACCGTTACCATCAATGGTAAAACCTATAGTTCAGCCAGTGGGCAAGTAGTCGTCAATCAGGCAAATATGACTTGGAGTGTAACAATTCCTAATCAAGATGCGCTTGGCGAAGGGAATTACCCAATTGTTGCTGCACTGCATAAAAGCACAGGAGAAATCATTGTATCCAATAGCGGGCAAGCTGATATTATTGAAGCAGCCCCTCCTATTGATGATTTTACCATTGCTGCTTCACAAACAGAACATGCTGTTGCGATGACCCTTGGTGAAAATGGCCAGTGGAAAATTTTTGCAAACGGTACTGTACTTGACCAGAAAGCCACTAACAACTCAAGTTTTGGCGAATTTAGTCAAATTGTATTGAATAGTATTGATGGACGCACAGGTAAACAAGGCACAAAAAACGGTACTTGGTTAGATATTAATCGTGATGGCAAAATGGATTTTGTCGCTACCGATGGCAATGGCGCCAATGGTGCGCAGATCTATATGAAGGCCAATACTCCTTATTCAACCACCGGCTATTATAATTATCAAGTTGGTGGTTCTAATAGAAATACTGCTGACTTTAATCCAGCAGCCAATACTATGTCGGAATATGGTGGTGTAGTTGGTTTCGACCGTAATGGTAATGGTTATTCAGACATTGCATATGGTACAATTACACCTGGAAAATCTGGTTCTGTACGCAATACGACCGGTGCGGGTCAATCGCTTACTACCTATAATAGTCAAATTGTTACCAATCCGAATGCTTCCTTAAATGGTATGGTAAAAGACAAAAATTTTGTAGATACCAATGGCCGCAATGCGCAGGCAGGGGCTGAAATTTCAGGCGTTGATCTTAATAATGATGGAACAGTTGATCTTGTTTACCACGGTGTTAATGGCGCTAATGTAACAACAAGTGGTGCAATGAGTTCCAATCAACAGCGTCTTGTTGTTGTGTCTAATAATGGCAATGGTACTTATGGTACCAAGCAAATTATTGAAAATGTATTTCAGAATAATGCTTCAGCCAATGCGGCACTTGGCAATGCGATTTCTATGACATGGGCCGATTTTAACGGCGATGGTAATATGGATTTATTCCTAGGCCGAGGTGCTGCCGTTAATGGTCATTCGGCTTATGAAAGCCGTATTTTATTTAATGATGGCAATGGTAACCTTGGTTCTACCTCACCAAATGGTGTTGGTACGGCTAATAATGTCCATTGGTTAGGTGATAGCTTGCAAAGTGGTGCATCTATCGCTGTTGACTGGGACGGTGATGGCAAAATGGATATTATTGCTTTACCCGGTTATGGTAATGGCAATGGTATGACCGAGGCTGGCAATACTGGCGCTATCAACCTTCATAGAAATGTATCGCTTAATGGTGTTATCAACTTTGAAACATCCAATTTATTGGGTGGTAATAACACTATTGGTGTGAATGGCACGGTAAATAATGGCAGTTCAACCGGCAGTAAGAAAGATTTTGTGACCGGTGCTATTGCTGCTGATTTGGATTGGAATGGTTCTGTTGATTTAATGGCATTTACTCAACAAGGCCATGTTGAAGTTATCCAAAATAAAAATGTTATTGCCAATGGCACAGCTTTGCACTTCCGTATTCTCGATGGACAGGGCATCAATTCTTTGCTTGGCAATACTGTACAGCTATATGATTCAACCGGCAAATTGGTTGCAGCACAGATTATTAATCCACAATCAGGTAATCAGACTAGCGATACTAGCGGTATCGTGCATTTTTATGGCTTAGATAGCAACGAAACCTACTCTGTTAAAATATTACGCAATGTTAACGGTTCATCGGCCCACATTAGCGAAGACAATAATGCTGCTTGGGGTGGCTTCACGCCAGGTGCCGCCAATGAAGCCCATGTTTTGACTACCGAACGTGGAACCGATGTCAATAATGCGAATATTGGCAATGGTGTTGTTGGTACCGGTTATAATGATACATTCTATGTTACCAAAGGCACCAAGCTTTATGATGGTGCCGGTGGTTGGGATATCATCAACGGTCAAAAACAATGGTCAGCTACTGGCGGTGTAGATATTGTTGACTTTAAACTTGCTGGCAACACAGCGCTTAATGTTGATTTAAGCAAGACAGGCTATCAAAATACCGGCTTTAACACCGTTATGCTTAAGAATATTGAAGGCATTGCTGGTGGTAATGGTAATGATACCTTCTCAGGCAATAGTGGTAACAACGTATTTAATGGCCGTGGCGGTAACGACACATTCAATCTATTTAATAGCAACCATCATACTTTGCTTTATGAACGTATTGATATGACTGACGCAACTGGTGGTAATGGCAATGATATTGCCAATGGCTTTACTGTTGGTAATTTTAACACCAATGCCAATGCAGATAGAATTGATTTTTCTGGACTATTGATTGGTTATCAAGCAGGAACCAGCAATATTTCTGACTTTATCAGTGTCCGCCAACAAGGTAGCAATACCGTAATTTCTGTCGATCTTGATGGTAATGGCAACCAATTTGCGTCTGCTGACATTTTAACCCTCACCAATGTTCAGACCGATTTGAATACTTTGATACAAAATCAACAGATCATTGTTTAATAAAAGAATTGATTGCAGACTTTTATAGTCTGCAATCAATAAATATAAGAATTTATCTTATTAAGCCAATGAATTAATTTATAAATTTACGAATACTTATTAAATCGGGGAAATTATATGCCAAATAATTTTTATATTTTTGATAGCAATACTGCTAAAGAAGCTACATCGATAGGGGAACAATCCAATAATATTTCAAATAGTACAACTATATTCGACTATAAGGGACACAGCGATCCTGATGGTGTTTTAAAATCAGGTTATTTTGTCAGCACAAAACCAATCTTGTGGTATTCGGTTAGCGGTCTTGGGTCTGCAGAGTATCCTGTACTTATTGCCGAAAATGATCAAGGTCAAAATGTTATTATAAATGGTATTTTCAATCAAGCAAACGGCTTATGGTCATTCGATTTCGCATCTGCTGGTGTCGCTTTAAAGCTTGGTACTAGTTATTTAACATTTGTTACTGGTGGTACACCAGGAAATGACACTAATCCTATAACCGACACTTTTCAAGCTCTAGCTGATCCAACGGCAACAGCAAGCATTGATAGTTTTACGGATAATGTCGGGCCGATTACGGGTAATTTGCTCTCTGGATCAACAACGGATGACCGCACAATTACCTTAAATGGTAAAGTCAGTAGTGATTTCTTTCAAAGCCCCTTTGGTGGTGCCAATAAATTAGCAATTTACCAAGAGCGCCAATTAATTGGCTACGCAACAGTTAATCCCGATGGGACTTGGTCTTATGATGTGCCAGGCGTCTTGGAAAATGCACAAACCCATCATTTTACCGCAGTGGTAGAAAATGCAGCTTCACTTACTGGTACGCCATCAGAAAATTTTAATGTCCATGTTGAATTATCGATAACGGTAGACCCTTTAACAACGGATGATTATACGCCTATTCTTACCGGTGAAATTGGCTTTGAATTGCTGCCAACAGAATATGTCACTGTCACTGTTAATGGTAAGACTTATAGCTCAGCCAATGGTGCCATTGTTGTTGATCAGGCTAAAATGACTTGGTCTTTGCAAATTCCAGATAGCGATGCTTTGCCAGAAGGCCGCTATGAGGTTGAAGCAGCTCTTCACAAAGCAACTGGCGAAATCATTGTCAAAGATAATACTAATGATGAATTATTCATTGATACGCCTATTGAGCCACCAGTCGTTGCAGCAAATGATGATGAAAAAGCAACGGCTATGACCCTTGGTGAAAATGGTCAATGGAAAATTTACACCAATGGTACAGTACTTGATCAAAATGCAACAGATCGCAAAACCTTTGGTAGTTTTGGGCAAACACACCTACAAGCCAAAGATATTAATGGACCGATTAATAAACCAACTGCTGGCACGCAAAATGGTACTTGGCTTGATATAAACCGTGATGGTTATATGGATTTTGTTTCTAATGATGGCAATGCTGAGACTGGTCAGCAAATGTATTACAACATTGGAAATAATGTTTATCTTTCATATCAAATTGGTAGCCAATATAGAAATAAGGTCGATTCCAATCCGGCTGCTAACGTTTTGTCACAATATGCCGGCGTTATTGGTTTTGATAAAAATGGCAATGGCTTTGCAGATATTGCTTACGGAAATATTGCTCCAGGTAGATCTGGCTCAGTAACTGCCCCAGGCACTGGCTACAGTTCCAATCGTACTTGGGACAGTCAAATCGTTAGAAATATTAATGGTAATGTGCAATCATTGGTAAAAGATCAGAACTTCACCAATTCGCGATCAGGACCATCAAACTTTAAATCCTCAACCAATGCAAATAATGCGCAACCTGGACCAGAAATTTCTGGCGTTGATTTAAATAATGACGGTAATGTTGATCTCGTTTTTCATGGTGTTAGCGGTTATAGCAAATTGGGCAGTGGCACAGCCGATATACGCCGCATGAGTAATGACCAACAGCGTTTAGTTGTTGTTTCAAGCGATGGAAAAGATGGCTATTCAACCAGCCAGATCATTAATGGCGTATTCCAAAACACCGGTCTAGCCAATGAAACGATAAGTAATGCCATTTCTATGACTTGGGCCGACTTTAATGGCGATGGCTTTATGGATTTGTTTATTGGCCGCGGCAAGGCAGAAAATGGTCATTCTGAATATGAAAGTCGTATTCTTTATAATGATGGAAAGGGAAATCTAGGCTCGACCGCTCCAAATGGTATTGGTACGGCCAATAATATTCATTGGTTGGGTGATAGTTTACAAGGTGGTCCTTCTATTGCTGTTGACTGGAATGGCGATGGCAAAATGGATATTATTGAATTGCCTGCCTATGCAGCTGGCAATGGTGTGACGCAGGCAGGCACTACCGGTACGGTTAATCTTTACACCAATAATTCTTCTTCTAGTGGTAATAGTTTTAGTACCTCTAACTTGCTTGGTGACAATAATACAATTGGTGTTAATGGTAGTGTTAATGCTCATAAAAGCCCTGGCAAAACCGATGCTGTAACTGGTGCTGTTGTTGCTGATGTTAATTGGGATGGCTCGCAAGACCTTATGATCTTTACCCAACAAGGCAATACCGAAATTATCCGCAATCACACCGAAATAGCAAAGGGGACGGCTTTACATTTCCGCATTCTTGATCAGGAAGGTATTAACTCGCTGCTTGGAAATACCATTCAACTCTATGACTCTAAAGGGCATCTTGTTGCTTCGCAGATTATCAATCCGCAATCGGGTAATCAAACAAGTGACACATCCGGTATTGTAAACTTTTATGGTCTTGATCCAAATGAGACTTATTCAGTTAAGTTATTACGTAATGTAAAAGGTCAAAGTGCTAATATTGACTCCACGGTTAATGATGCATGGGGTGGATTTACAGCTGGTGAAGCCTATGAAGCTCATGTGTTAACAGCTGAAAAAGGCGATAGTTCTAAAAACGCTAATCTTGGTAATGGTATTGTTGGCACGGGTTATAATGATACTTTTTATGCAACCAAAGGCACTGATAAATATGATGGTGGCGGTGGTTGGACGGTGGTTCATGGTCAAAAAGAATGGAGCGCAACCGGCGGCGTTGATATTATCGACTTTAAATTGGCAGGTACTACCGCCATTAATGTAGATTTGAGTAAAACAACTTATCAAAATACCGGTTTTAATACTGTTATGTTGAAAAACATTGAAGGTGTAGCCGGGGGTAACGGTAATGATACCTTTACGGGCAATGATCAAGATAATTATTTTAATGGTCGTGGTGGCAATGATACCTTTAATTTAAACCATAATGGTCATCATACCTTGATCTATGAACGCATTGATTTGACCGATGCAACTGGCGGAAACGGACATGATATTGCAAATGGCTTTACCGTTGGTGATTTTAATAGCAATGCCAATGCCGATCGTATTGATCTTTCGGGCTTGTTAATTGGTTATCAGTCTGGGGTTAGCCAACTTTCAGATTATATTACCGTTCAACAGCAAGGCAATAATACGATTATTTCAGTTGATATTGATGGTAATGGCAACCAATTTGCTTCGGCTGATATTTTAACACTAATCAATGTTCAAACTGATTTGAATACATTGATACAAAATCAGCAGATCATTGTTTAGTGAAAAAGATTGCAGATGGTCACAAGTCTGCAATTGAAGGTGTATTTAATTTCCCCCCGAATAAAATACACCTTACAAGAAAAATTAGGATGAAAACCCATACAGTCCTAATTTTTCTAAAATAGCTCAACCATAAGCGCAGGAAGAGCAAAAGGTACCTGATACTCTCACCCAAATGTAGTATCAGGTACCATTACTAATAAAAAATAAATGTTATTTATATTGTGTATAATAATTTTTTCAAATTTATATTAATACATTATAATACACAATGATAAATATATATTAAGTATAGATCATGAATTTAGAAAGAATAGTTATGGCAAGAAGATTTTTATCCCCAAAAACAACAACTAATTCAACGCCTAAAGTCAGTGCTTTTCTCGAAGAGACCGAGCAAAGCTCATATGTGTATAATACACGTTATACAGCAACAACTGGGAAAAATAATTCACTTTTAGTTGGTGATGGCCAAAAGAGTTTGGCATTCAATGCAGGTATCCTTGCACAAGGTTCTGGTATTAACAATATCCAGTTAGGTGAAGGACAACATAGCATTACTATTAAAAGTGGTATAGCCGCCAATTCTGGTGGTACTAATCGCTTTTCTTCATTAGGTGGTAACAACGACCTTACTATAACTGGAAATGTGACAACAAGCGGTCTTAATGAGTTTGCATTTAACTATGGTGACCATAATGTTGTCATTAATGGTGACCTCTTGTCCAATGCGGGCGGTGCCAATCGTTTTTCAATGAACCAGAATTTTGATGGTTATGGTTCAACTAACTTTAAGGTAACTGGTTCAATAAAATCCTCAGGAACCACAGAAGTTCACACAGGTTCTGGCGATGATATTGTTAATATTGAACAATATTTCCAGGCATTAGCTTCTGGTTCAAAAAATTTGATTGAAACTGGTGAAGGTAACGACACTGTTATTATCAATCGTGGTATGTATGCTGCAAATGGCGCAAATAATACTATTTCAACAGGCGATGGTAATGATACTGTTATTCTACGCGGTTATCCTCATGCAGCAGCTGTAACGGGTACAGGTAAAAATTACATTGACCTAGGTGCCGGTAATGATAAACTCATTATTACTGAAAACTCAGATGTGGTTGGTGCGGGTATTCGTGCTGGCGGTCTTACCGTTAATGGTGGCGATGGCTATGATACATTGGTGTTAGACACCTTTAATCATGTTAATTCAGCAGGCCAACAATCACGCAGCGATAACACCTTTCAAGCATCATTTAAGCCTTGGTTAACAGATATTGCTAAAACCAGTGGTCTTGGTTCAATGAATATGGAATCTATTCAAGTTGGTGTTGATCGTAATACTGATATGCTCAGAATAGATTGGCTTACAAAACTTGTAAATGATTACAATAGCCATGCTAGTGATGAAAAATACATCGATTACGCTATGAATCTTGATCATTTTGCTTCAAGCTTCAAATTGGCAGATGTGTTCACTAAAGCTTATACAAGCTCGTTTGGTGAAATTAGCCTTGAGGGTAGCCAAAGCAATCAACTTACAATCGGTAATACTTTGCGCTCTGGCGGATACACTCATAATGACTTAATCATTAAGGGTGATACCAATGATACAGTGAAGGTTGGAAGTTCTTGGACTTTTCAAGATATCTCTCATGATGATCGTTCAGGCGTTGATTATAACCATTACACCAACTCAACTGGCGAAGATATTTATGTTCAAATGGGCATGAATGTTCAGCTTGTATAATTAAAATTTACCGGAAAGGCTGTTTAAAGCCTTTCCGGAGTTTCTTTTAAATTTAATATCTCTTATAAAAATGATCGTTTTTAAGAAAATTCAATTTTGATAAAATTTAGACATTATTTTTATGTTTTTATTATTATAAACCATTCTCAAAATAAATTATTAATTTTTCACCCAATAATTAAGTTATGATCTATTTAAATTTCGGCAGTTTTAAATTTACCTAACCGATCAATTGGAACGCCAATTATTATTTGTTTACGATTATTTTTTTGCTTTGGCCAATTGTTACGCCGCGCCTGAACCCTTACAGATTCAACCGTTGAAGACAAAGCAATAGCTGCATCTTTATAAGTTAAGAATTTATAGTCTTCATCTAAGTTTCGAAATGGTTCAAAAACGATTATTGCTATATTTATAATAACTTATTAGACTTTTTTATTGTTTTACTGAAGGTTGTATTTTACAAAATGTACGAAATGTCTTTTCAATGTTTTTATTATCAAGAGGTATCAACTTAGCTGAACACCAATATCTAAAATCATTCGCAACCAAATCTATATCGCGAACTGGTGCGGGCTGTTCTTCACGAGCTATTACACCCCATTTACTATAAAAAATAAAACCTTCTTTAGGAAATTATCCATATTCCCTAAATTTTAGAATTGCGATGATAATTTCCACTGTTCCTGTTCGTTGCGCTTTTTACCAACCTTATGTTGATCTAATTCACGCTTTATTGAAGTAATGTTTTGTTTTTCATGCCATACAATTTCTACACTTGTTATAGTACGCCCAGTTTTATGAGGTATAACGGCCTTGTCGTAAATATTATTAGAATATCTTGCTAATAACTACCTACCTGAACAATTATGTGTAAGTACTTTGAAAATGTCTCCCTTAGGAGGCTAAAATAGTAATGCTTTAAGATATAGAACAGAACTATCAGCTTATAAAAAAAATTATAAGACATGAAAGACTTCTCCACCAAATATAGTAGATATCTTTAATAGTATAATATCAATAATGAAAACGCAATTGTGCTATTTCTAAGCTTTGCGCTTGTTTCTCCTCTGAAATACGATAGACTATTCGATGTTCTTGTGTGATACGTCTTGACCACCATCCGCTTAGATCGCCTTTTAAAGGTTCTGGTTTACCTATGCCTTTATAGGGTGTTCTTTGGCATTGCGTAATAATTTCATTAATACGTTCAAGCTTCTTTTTGTCTGTGCTTATCCAATATTGATAATCTTCCCAAGCCTCAGTTGAAAATGTCAATTTCATTAAATAAGCTCGTGTTCTTCACCATTATTGGCATCTAATTGTGCAATAGCCGATCGCAAGCGCGAAGCGTTATTAGGCGTAGAAAGAAGATGCAATGTTTCGCTAATAGAGTTCCATGTCTCTAATGATATAACAACGACGGCTTCACCGTTTTTTCGCGATACGACAACTTCTTGTTTATCATGGATTGCGCTGTCCATAACGTCTTTTAATTGCGCTCGAGCATTGGAATAAGAAATTACATTCATAATTTACTCTCATTACTAATTAATCTTATATTGTACAATATATAGTACATATTATTTGTTGTCCATAATTAAATTTTTATGATATTTTTATAAGGAAGTTATAAACAATTTATAAGTTTTTTATAAAATAAGGAGGATTTTTATGCAGGATTATAAGTTTATGACTTATAAAGAGGCTTCCAAAACTCTAAAAAAGTCAGTTGAATCAATACGAGTAATGGCAAGTAAATATAATTGGCCTAAGTCAAAAAATAATCAGAATAGAATTACAATTGGCATTCCAATCGAACGTTTAGATAAAGATAATGATGCTTATAATTTGCTTATAAGTACGAATGATAACGGCGATAAAGATGAAATCCTCGATTTACAAAATAAAATTTTACTTTTGCAAAATGAGTTGGCTGATTTAAAGTCTGAAAATTTAGTTATTAAGGAAAAAAATTCTAACTTAACTGATAATAATTTAGAATTAAAAAAAGAGCGGGATAATTGGCAAAAACAATCAGAAGCCCTTCTTGTTGAACATAAAGAACTGATTGATACATTACAGAAATCATTGAAGCCCTGGTGGCGGAAAATTTTTGGATGATAAATTTTCAAAACTTGTTTGATGTGTTTTTTTCAATCCATTTTTTACAAAAGCCTATAAAAGCTTTTTCTGCGTTTTGAGGTGGTTCTATATCATAATCTGCCATCCAATTGCGCCATTCTTGTTCAATGAAATATATGTCCCACCCAGGCGCAATAGTGCGTGCATCATGATAAATCTCTGGATTAAGTGTTATATGTCCGTAAATTTGATTTGCAGCTTTTTCTTTTTCTAACGTTCGGCGATTTTTAAATACAACACTTGTCTCAATAAGGTCTAAGGCATAGTCTGGTATATGTTTATGTGATTTGTTTTGTTCTACAATGTTTTGGATTAGTCTTTTAAATTCTTTTGCAGTCGATGTAGACCCACATTTTTTGTGCAATAGGTTTAAAGAAATTTTCCATTCATTTTGCTGTCCACAATGCTTGCGCGCTAATTCATACATTCGACGTTCTAGCGGTTTGCGGAGCCTGAAATAGTCTCGATGTAAAGTAAGAACTTCATTGTGTTTGATAGCATTAAAAACCCAATCAGAAAGTTTGATCTCAACCTCCTGCATTCTACCGTCGCGTGTTGTTCTAATGATATTGGCTTCTTCAATAAGACCAAATATTTTAGTCTGCTCAATGCCACCTGTCAAAATATTAGTTGTAATGGTCGTCCCGCGCAATCGACTTAAAGCTGCCTTAAGCCCTTCATATCCTTGACCATTGGTTGTTCTATTGGTTGCCTTTAATAAATCATAGGCTTTAAATTTTAAAAATTGAGATACTTTTTTTCCTTCATTAAGGGCAGCCATAATTTGGCTGATCGCAAAAATTAAAATATCACGATCATGAATAGTTGCTAATCCTTTTACTGACGGCGTAATTTCTACAAATATCCCATTATTTTCATATCGTCTGATACGACAATCTGGCTTTGTCGATAGTGAAAATATTGGATGCTCCATCGATGCCATATCCCCTTTCGGAACAGCATCAAATATATCGCATACGAAAAAATCATTTTGGACATTTCGTGCAGGAAGTAGCGGTGATTTTTTAGATTTTAGATCTTGTTCCATAATTCATTATTCGACATTTCGCACACCGCGTCAATATAAACGATATTTTACACACCATATTTTGCTTTCGATGGTTTGCACACCGTTTTTCGATGATTTGCACACCATTTTTCGATGGTTTGCCCACCAACTCTTTTCATTAACATATATTTTTCAATAGCTTACAATACATTATCCACAGCTTAACACTATATTTAACACTATATTTAACACACAACGAGCAAATTTCTTTAAATTCCACAACTCATAAAAGTTACAACTTTGACGTAATAATTAAATAATTTTTGTGATCATCAAATGTAACGATGACAAAATACATTTCCCGCTTCATTTACATTCACAATTATTAGCACCATAATTAAAAATACATTTCAATTTAGCTAAACAATTTTTTCTGGCTAACTAAGTTAATCATTTAACTGTTTTTTGGCTTAAGAATAAAACAGTAACTCACATCCCAACTAAAACATGCGTTTAAATCGCCATAAATAGTCGCTGGGAGTATTTGCTGCCATCAAATAGTAAATCCCTACTTTAAAAATTTTACCCCTTCTTATAGATCAATATTTGCAAGAATTTCATCTTCGTTGATTTTTTTAAAGGCGAAAGCTGCAAATGCGCCAAGAAGTTTGGCTCTATCCTAAATAGCTTTTCAGTT
>NZ_CP059726.1 GCF_014117425.1 Bartonella sp. HY038 | reverse complement strand
AAAGCTTGAAAAAGCAAGCATGGGGATACCAACAAAACAACTTAATTATAGGCTAAGCTCTATAATCACCGCACCAATACTTCTTTACTGGTGGAATAAGCCAAGCGCGTTTAAGGTTTTATCCCTGACTTTCATTTTTATTGAATTTGCGAAAGTAGTAAAAAATAAGCAGCCCGAAAAACGCACCAAATCCAGTAAAAACCAATGTATATATATTATAAATTTCGCTATTAAGATATAATTTTTGGATTAATACGACAATTATACCGAGCATTATTGACGCAAAAAAACCAAATATGCGCAATTTATGGGCTATCGCAAACAGTGGTAAAGCAATAATGACCAATATAGCAGTATTTATGGCGGTAATAACGGGAACAAAAACCGAAAAAAGAAACAAAAATACAACAATAGTTGCTAAAACATCATCATTCGGAAACACCACCCAACAAAAATACAAAATAATCATGCTGCCTAATGTAATAACAAAACTTAGCCAATAAGCTTTCATGAAATTTTCCATAATCCCTCCCCCAGTAATTATTTTGTGCTAAATTTATCTCCAAGGTATCGCTACTCGGCGGGTTAATGGACGCAATTTATCAATATCATCCCAAAGGTCAGGGAAAACAAAAAACTTCAGGTCATCTCGGTTAATGCCGGTGTCAAAATAACGAACAAGCCGATCTTGTAAACTTTGACTTGACCACATATTAATCATTTCAGTTTTTTCAATAACCTCACGATCTTCTGGCAGTTTTAAATTCCAGTGAATAACTTCGCGCTCATCAAAATTGCTATCCATTTGTAATAATTTACCACCAAGCCAAAACTTATCATAAAATGTGCCGTCATAGTCTGGATTATAGTAATAAATATATGGATCAATCCACCTATAATCCTCAAATGCTTTAACTGCGGCTTCGTCATAATCTAATTCAAGTTTTTCAACGCCCAAATGATTGAAGATAAGTTTTGTTACAGCAAAAACCCTAAGCAAGGGTTTTACATTTTTAAGACTATCTTTGTGCCATTGACCATCTTTGCTTTTTATATCAAACACCAAAAAGCCGGCGGTTTTTAACGTCATACCAATAGTGTAAAGATCATCTCGCAATTTCATTGATATGATGATGCCTTCTTTATTAATCGTCCGCATTTATTTTCCTTAACTGTAAGGAGCTATAGCAACAAAAATCAAATGAACTATGATTTAATAATGCCATGCTTGACCACATAAACTAAAATCTGCCAGTGTTTTGAAATCAATATAATCAATTGTTGCAGCTGAAAAATAGAAAAACCTATTCAAAAACCTCGTCAAGCTTAGCCTGATGTCGCTGTTCTCTATTTTTGAAAAAATTATAAACCGCCGTAAAAATAAAGCTAATAATCGCGGCTGCTAGCCACATATTTTTAATTAAATTATATGTTAAATCGGTAAAAGAAAACTCGACCGTAAATCTTCCGCAAAACAACACTAAAAACCACATGACGCAGCCGTGAACCCATGAAAAATTGCTAAATTTTTGAACCAGTATGAAGAAGGGTAGAGCCACAACCATCATTAAAACGAAGTCCACGACCAAATCCAAGGCAATATAATTCTTCATCATATTTAAATAAAGTAGAGCACCGTCTAGTCCATTGGTTTTAAGATTTAATTCTAATCCAAGGCTCAACATTGTTAAAGCTAAGGAGACGATTATATAGGATTTAAAAAAGCTTTTCATTATCCCATGTTTTATAAAATACAATAGAAACTCCACGCTTAAGACCGTTTAAGCCAAAGCCATATGCTTTAAAAACTATTGCACAAATGCTGACACTTAAAATAGGTGCTTGATAGTGCAAAACACCTATCATGAAATTTTCAATTCACTAAAAAACTATATTGAGGGAGTAGTTCATCGCCAGAAGCTTATTCAAACACACCGTCAACTTTAACCGCTGTGACTTTTTCACGTTTCTTAAATGCATTGTAAATGAGCTGATAAATCACCCCGACAAAGACACTTGCTATCCACAAAGATTTTGTTTTAGTTGGTAGGAAGTCGTCAAATAGAAATTGAGAAGCAAAATCGTTACAAAGAAATACCAAAAACCACATAGCGATTGAATAGATTGCAGAAAACTGGGTAAATTTTGTAACTAATATAAAAAATGGTAAAGCGACAACAAACATTAAAGCAACGTGCATCGTCACGTCATAGACTATCGTGTGTATTATCACATCTAAAACACTGATGGTATTGCCTAGCACATCATTAAACAAATAAAATTTTACTCCAACCGTTAAGAAAGCTAGAATTATAAGCATAATAATATAAGATTTAAAAAAACTTTTCATTTCAACCCCGCCAATCACTATAACATTTCACTATAACTGCTATTTATTTACAATATCAAACTACTAAGCCGATATTTTTATTAATTTCTATAAAAATTCTTCAATCCTTTGGAAATAAACCAAACTAAATTTCAATCAATACAACTTAGCCATTTCCTTTATTATTTAAAACATTAACTGAAAACTTCATCTACCTTAACTAAAGCTGGCTTTTGACGTTTTTTAAAAAAATAATGGATGGGCGCAAAAATCAAGCCAAAAGTAATACCCAAAACAAAAGAACCAATAACTTGTACACTAAAAACATTTTCATTGGTTGCGAAAATAAATAGAGTGATAGCGCAACCCATTAAAAACCCCATGAGAATACCAAAAAACCAAGAAAAATTGGCAAATTTGCGCGTAATTGCAAAAAAAGGCACGCCAATCAAAAACATAAAAACAAGATCAAATAGGGTAAAAATACCAATGATGACCATAACTCTAAATAAAAAGAACGAAACTACGTCACCAATTGGGTTGGGAGTGCTTAACAATGTGAAACATAATAGCAATACTAGCAAAACATTATGAATCACAATTGTTAATAGAAATGATTTAAAAAAACTGCCCATTTTTTCTTCTTTATTAAAAAGTGTATTTTGCTTAAAGAGTATTACCTTGATACGAGTAAAATATTGCTCAATCATTCAATATTTAAAGCCAATACTGACATTTGTAAAAATAGGCCTCAAGATATGAAATATGTTAAGGCTCAAAGATCATCAATTATTTAAAAACTTGGTCCACTTTTGCCAAGGGGCGTTTTTCACGCCTAGTCGACCAAGAATAAACAGCTGCAAAAATAAGCCCAAAAATAAACCACAAAAGCAGCGAACCAACAAATTGCGCAGAATTATAACTCTTTGATGTTAACCGAAGAAACAAACCTGTAGCGCCCCCCATTACAAGCCCCATAAGAATGCCATAATACCATGCAAAATTGGTGTTTCTTCTGACAATTGCAAAGAATGGTAATGCAATAAACAACATTAAAAGCAGATCCATTACGGTAAAAATACCAAGAACAATCAATAGAGGTGTGAGTAAGCTACCAGCCATCATGTCTGATGCAGTATCGTCCCCCAAATAGTTGAATACAAACAGCCAAATAAAAAAACCTAACAAAATATTATGAATAATAATTGTTAGTAAAAATGATTTAAAAAAATGCTTCATTATATCCCCATTTGCGAAAACGCCATTTTGCCGACACAAGGATAAAATATTAAAGCGCTAAATTGCAATAGATTATTTGCAATTAACTAATATTTTAAAAATTTAAGCATCATTACCGCAATTTATTTCAATAATAAATTGAATTGTTATTTGATAGCAAATAGCTGTAATAAAGGATATTTTATATTTATTGAAGATAAGCTAAAGACGCGAAACAAGATTCAACGATTGGCGCAACTCATCAGCTTTTATATTAAATTTAGCAAGCATTTCCTGATTGCTCCTATGGGGTAATCCCAATGCGCGTAAGCGTTCAAAATAAGGTAAATTAATTGAATCAAAATTGGCCCGTGCGCGAAAAAGCCAATAATCCAACGAAGCTTCAATTTTACCAAGATCACCTGTTTTCATACTCCCCTTAGCGAGGCGTAACAGTTCCTTACGACTAAGATAAGAGTGCTGGCGTTCAGATGTCATGACTAGCTGACAAGCCATTCCCAAAGGTTTATAAAAGATTTTAGATAATTCACTAATTAGAATATGAGCAGCTTTTTCCATCACAACATACATCATAACCGCATCTGGCCAATTTTCATAAGGGTAATATAACACATTAACGCGCTTATCTAAGTTAATCATGTTAGGCATTGCACCATTATGGCCACGATCAAGACGAGCCGCCCAATTAAAACCTTTTTCATTATTAACGCGATTTTGATATTCTTGCCCCTCCTCACCAAAATCACGCATCATATCAAGGATAGCCTTAGCATGTTCTGCTTTTTCAACCACCAATCGTGCGACATTAATGCGCAAATTAATATTAGGAGCCATGTTCAAAAGATCAACAAAGCCGGCTGATACCGCAAGCTCGCTATCAAAAAATGCAGCCATAATTTGAATTAATTCACTACGATAGGGCTCTAGCACTTCTTCTGGTGATAACAATAGACCACCATTTTTAAGAAATTCACCAAGATCTCGCTCCCTAATCTTTTGCCCCGTCATTAAATCTCTCCCACCATAGTATAGTTTATAATTTTCTTATACAAAAATATTAAAACATAATTCAAGCCATAGCTTCAAAATTTATGCAAAAAACGGTATCAAAAAGGATATAATGCATGCTTTTAAGTAATGATTACGATATTTTAAAATTTTTTAAAAAATGTTAGGCATATTCGATATTAGCACATTCAAAATTATCATTCGATTTGAAAAATAAATATACGCAGATTAACTGAGTATTTCAATAAATGCTTTGGTTACAAAAATATTCAAAGTAGATTGCCATCTTACACGCAGAAAAAAGTCAAAAGCAAAATTATATTTTAAACCACATATTTCTTTCAAATATCGTCAGGCCACAGAATTAGTTGGTGCTTTGAATTGTCTATGCTGTAGCGACACCTATAAGCCGGCGATAATCCGCAGGGACTGACGTAATTCCTCCGCACGCAGATTAAATTCATCTAACATTTCCTTATTACTACGATAACGCAGCCCAAATTTTTTAAGACGCTCAAAACCCGAAGAATTAACCGATCCAAAAATTGCTCTTACTTTTGGCAACCAGTAGTGAAATAGCGATTTTAGTTCATCGCTCGTGCCATTTTTATAAGCGCCTTTAGCAAGCCGTAATAATTCATCACGGGCAAGATTGGTATGGCGTTGCTCAATAGTGCTAATGGTTCGAAAAGCATCAGCAAGTGGCGCGTAAGATATTTGACTTAATTCTTGCAGCTGAATTTGCTTTGCCTTACCCATTAAAACGCCCATCATCATAGCATCACACCAGTTTTTGAACGGATAATAAAATACCGACAAGCGCATATCACGCAAGTTATACGGTAAAGCGCTCATATCACCATCACGTTCTAAACGATCAGACCAATCAAAATTGCTTCTATCGGGGTGATTATTGCCATATTGTTGAATATCAATGCCAAAATCAGCCATAATATTCAACACCGCCTCACCACTTTCAGCCTTTTCTAAAACGATACGTGCAACATTAATCCGCTGGACAATACCAGGTGCCTCATTCAATATGCTAGCAAAACCCGCAGAAGCGGCAAATTCGCTATCCACAAAAGACGCCATCAGGCGTAACAAATCCGCACGATAGCGCGAAGTGACATTGCGCGGAGAGGAAATCACGCCGCCACTTTTAATATGCGCCTCAAGGGCTATAACATTGTCAAATCCATTAATCATGATTTTTCCTCTTTGCTTTCAATGTTACCATCGCTAACAGCGCTTTTGCACCAATATTGCCTAATATAGTACCACTTATGGCGAACCAACATATGTAGGTCTAACAATTAACATATCAAGATAAGATCGATTAACTCAATAATTTTCAAATATTTAACAGTGACCTTTCCTAAGATATAGTTTTTTTAGACTAACCTTAGTATGCTATCCAATTCAATTGAAACACATATTATGCTAAACTCTTAGTAAAAACCCTAAATTTAAATTAAGAGGATTAGCAATTATTAAAGCGTCAGCGAAGGATTATTGAGAATAGTTTACCATTATATCAATGGCGTAAACAGCTATCAATCAATAGCACCCTAAAATTAAAATGCCTATATCGCCCATTTTTCGCTTCCCCCTTTATGTTTTATTGCTGAACTTACTTGTTTATGTAAATTATTGGATGTTTAGAGAAACGCTGCTTTTTAGTGTGCTAGCGACTATTGGTCTTTGCCTATAACCTATCTTTACGCGCAATAAATCCTTGCAAATTGATTATACGCTGCTCAGTATCAGCACTTGTTTGCACAAGACTACCCCTATCCCCTCTAAGATCACGCGCAATGATCTGTTCAACTTTCGGCGTAAGGGCTAGATATAATTTGGCAAAAAGTACATGAGCAATATCGCCTGCCCATGGCTGCGGTAGCGCCTCTTTTGGCAAATGCGGATCACCTTGCAAAATCAGACGAAAATCATGCACAAGGGCCAAACGAGCGATCAAACAATCAAAAGGCGTTAACTCAGCAATGGCCTCTTGCTTCAATAGATTGCTATAATGGTCAGAAAAAGTCTCATAACGCCTTTGTAAACTTGTTAAGTCCCAAAAATTTGCAACAAATTCCTTCAAGCATCGCTCGGTTCGCACGATATTCGCCTCAAAAACTAACCCATCGCTGGGTTGCTTTGCGTGTTTTGATCCAATCACCATATGACGATTAAGTACTGCAAAGCCATTTTCTAAGTAACTCTGGTCGTTTTCAATATCGCGTCGCGCAACAATAAACCATTCATTGCTTGGTGGCTGAGGGTTAAACAAACTTTCCCCAACACGGTGGAAATACTCACGCGTATGCTCCTGCAAACGATAATAGCTTTTGCGGCCAATGCGCTCGCCCTGTAATTGGCCTGCCGCAGCTAAGCGTGACATGGATGTACGCACAAGTGTACCATTAAACCCAAGCACCGCGCATAAATCAATAAGATTGCCCATCCATAAGACACCACCACGCGGCTCAACCACGTCACCATAGATAGTTATAAGAAAAGCAGAGCATCTGGGTGGCTCAAGAAAATGCTTACCTTCAAATTTAAACATCAAAACCTTCAACTCTTGCCAGTATCTTGCTTCATAAAATGGCAAATGCCAATTATAGAAAGCATCGGCATTTAACCTATATTTAGGCCTGTTTGGCGTAAATTGAACCGCAAAATATGGAAACGCCATTTTGCTTATTTATGAATTCGAAACTATCCTATCTCTTTAATCAAATGCAACAATGATTCACGTGTAACATGTGATGCCACCTCAAGGCATCATTGAATTGAAGCCTTTAACAATTTGCCAAAAGGATTGACAGCCCGCGAAGTTATAATATAACAGAACAAAATCAGGCAAAATTCAACTACATTTACAAGTCACTAAAACAATATCATCAGCTTGTTAAATACAGTGCAAAATTATAAAATTCAAGATAGCTACTTTTTATTCTCTAAACCCAAGGATAGGATTGGTTCATTGACTGAAATTAAAAAGACGAACAATTCATTAGACGATGTGAATAAACCAATTGCCGCTGTAAACGCCAAATCCAGTACCTCGGCTTTGTTCCAATTTATTGAAAGTCTGCAAGCTCCCAATGAATGGGGCAGTTTTTTGGACGCGGGTACTGGGGTAAATTCTGCCCATTGGTGTGCAAGTTTGCAAACAACAAAATGGGTCGGAGTTACTGGTGCAAAAGATTATGCCAAACAAATTGAACAAAGTTTAGGCGACAGCTTACGGCCACAAGATGAACTTTTGGTTGGCAATTGGGGAGACAAGAATTTTTTACAAAACCAAAGCTTTGATACCGTGCTTGCCGATTATCTTTTGGGCGCAATTGAAGGCTTTGCTCCTTATTTTCAAGGTAAATTATTCGCCCGCCTTTATCCCCATGTCAAAAAAACACTTTATGTCATTGGCCTAGATCCCTATATTAACGCACCTGTCGCCACTGAAGCCGGACGCATAGTGCGTGAAATTGGCCGCATGCGCGATGTTTGCCTTTTGCTCGCCGACCAAAGTCCTTACCGCGAATTTCCTGCCGAATGGACGTTAAATAGTTTAAATGCCGCCGGCTTTAAAATCACCGAAGCGCGGCGTTTTCCCAACCGTTACCGTGAAAAATGGGTTAACTCCCAATTAGATATGTGCGTGCGCCGCCTACCGCTATTTAAAGACAAAGCACTTGCCAAATCTTTTGCGACCACTATTGAAGCCTTGCGCCGCGATGGCCTTGCCCTTTGCCGCGAAGAAAATGGCTTACGCTATGGCGCTGACTATGTGATAGCCTGCGAGGTTTAAGCAGCTGTGCAAACGAGCGCGCTATATTTTTATTAAGAGATAAATCATATAATAGCCTTAGGTAAAAAGCGCCTTTTGCTTAGGCTATTTTTAGCTAAATTTATTAAACCTATAATATCTAAAAGGACAAAATGCTTTTTAAATTACATTTTTTTGGTAGTGTTTTTAAAAATCGCTAATACTGTATTTTCATTTCATAGACTTTCCCACCTTTAGACAAATAGAGGAGCAAAAATTGGGAACTTTGATGTTTAAATATATAAAAAGAAACCCAAATTATCATGAAGTGACCAATCCAGAACAAAAAAATGTTTTTGAACTCTCCCCTATTGGTTTTCAATGGCAACATGACAATCAAATATATAAATATATGTTCAAATCAACAGGGTTTTGTTGCCCTTTAATATCTGGTGAGGGCTTTGCTATTGTTGATACAGATAAGACCCAAACAGGCAAAGCATTTTTATTAAATATAAAGGGATACATTGTTTTCGAGATAAAGAGAAAAGACGATTCTTATCATCGTGATAATTACACTTACGTCTTTTATGAAAATAATGAATTATGCTTTATTGTTAACAATAATAACATTGATTATAAGCATGTTTTTGATGTGACAGCTCGAATTATTAAAAGCGTTGATTATGTACGATGGTGAGCGAAGTATTGGGTTTGCGTTTAGCTTATCCAGTTTGCAGTAATCATTGCCAATGACCGTTTGACTATCTATTGCCTGCTATTGATTATTAAATATCTGAACTTGGGCAAAGCCCACCCATATATTCAACAATGCCTTCGTTCGTTGAGGCAAATTCCAAAAATTGCTTGTTTTTGTCATGCAAATTTCTTTTAATAACAGCGGCATGTTGCAAATATTTATTATATAAAACATCATTGTGCTTATTTATTCGCATAATACCGGGTGCTATACCGTAAATCATATATATTAAGTCATCATCTTCTTTTAAAAATTCTAGCGGTTGACAAGACAAACCCTGAAAAGCTAAAATTTTAGCATCATCTTTCTCAATATAAACTTTTTTGTGGTGTTCTTTCAACGACGAGAGTTGCATTAAAAATCTAGTAATGCCGTCTTCATCTTGTTGATATAATGTCGCGTAAAATTCTCCATCATCTGTCTGTATGATGAATTTATTGTCTTTAAACTCAAAATCTTGTATTTTAGTTACGATTTGTTGTTGAGCCAATACTGGCATTGCGCCTCCCAAAACCAATAAAGCCGACAAAATAATTTTTAAGGCTAGGCGCAATGATTTGTTTTGCAAAACTTTAAACATATTTTACCCCATTGAAGTTTAAGTGCATAAAAGCGATGTTAAGCCAATAAAACCAAACGCCATGATATTTTTAAATATTTTATCATGTAACTCAACAATATTACAAATTTTACAAAACTATGGCAGTGCTGTAATCAAAAATGATGACCAGCCAAATTTATAAAAACCTTGTTTTAAAGTAAATGGCGATTTTAACTTGCCTTTTTTTTAAAACCACTATCATACTGCATCATGAACAACTTGATCGATAAATATTTACCCGATTTCCAATTTGAAGAAGTGCATGAAATTGAAATTCATGCACCGCGCCAAAAGATATTTTCCGCTCTCCAGCATTATGATGCGCAAGATGATTGGCTCATTGCAAGTTTTATTACCTTACGTGAAATTCCATTGCGAATTTTACATGCTTGTAAATTATTAAAAGACGTCGCCCCTACTCCGTTTAGCCTTGATAAATTCACTTTGCTTGAAACCTTAGAAAATAACCAAGTTGCCTTTGGCTTGGTGAGACGTTTTGTGCCTTTGACAAGCCCAGTAGTGCAAAATTAGTAATGCAGTTTAAAATAAACGATCAAGACGCAGATAAAACACCGCTTTGTCAAAACCGTTTTACATTACAAACAAAAACACGCGTTTTTTGCCCTGATGGTGAAAGTAGAAGACGCTTTGCCCCCTATTGGTATTTTATCCGCCCTGTAAGTGGGTTGATTAGAAAAAGAATGCTCAAAGCGATAAAGCAGCAGAGTGAAGCAATGGAACTATAAGGCAAGAATTACTGCTGTTTCAAAACCATTATCAAAAACTATAAATAATTGTAATTAAATAATAATTATGCATTTTATACGGCTGACAAAAATAATGGCACGCCTATTTAATTTGTTTTCTGCAAGTCTCGCAGCTTTCTCTTAGCTTTTACACGAACAGCATCACCGGCACGCTGATACCATTTTATCGCTTCAATTATATTTGTTTCGACAATGAAACCGCTTTCATATTTGATGCCTAAACTGGCTCGGCCTGTCCAGAGCCCTGCTCTGCCCCACGTTTAAACAGGGAATAGGCATTTCTCGTGAATTTAGCTTTCCCTCCAACCTATTTAAAGTTATCAGACCAAGATGCGCCATTGCATTATCATTGCCTTTATTGGTGCTAAGCGTCAACCATTTTACTGCTTCGCGGCATTGATATTTTGATAAGCAATGGAGATGCTACCAAGAAGCTTGCCAGTTCATGCCAATGGGCGGCTAAGACATAATCTTGGTTGATTTCATCGCCAAATTTATAAGCTTTGCCCAATTGATATTGCCCATCCTTTTCGCCGATATCGGCTTTAAGGCATAAGAGGTAATTATCAGGATAAGAAAAATATGTAAAAGCGGGCGAGGCGCAAAGGGCAATAAGCAACACACCAATCAAGGCGGTTATTTTTTGAAAACCCCATAAATACCCTTTAATGTGTAAATGCATTTATCGGCAAAAGCTAAACCGCTATTATTAGCATTTAAAGCGGCAATAGCTATAAAATTACGCTTAAATTCTTTTTGATAAGCATCTTATATTTAACGACGGTAAAATATTTAGTCTTGATGATAAGCCCGAGCAAGAGCAAGTTTGGCTTCAATGGTATTTTGTGCCGCAGACTTTTTAAACCAAAAAATCGCCTTTTCAATATCTTGCGCAATGCCCAAGCCATTATAATATAATTCACCCAATTCAAATTGCGCTAAACGATGATTGCTTTCTGCTGCCTGATTAAAAAAACAAAGGCTTTATGATAATCTTTTGGAATTCCGCGATCTAAACTATACATCCGACCAAGGGCATATTGTGCCTTAGCAAAATTTTGTGCCGCAGCTTTTTCGTACCAATAGATAGCTTGGTTTAGATAATTGTCACCATCTGCATCCGTAATACAATAGGTTGCAAAGTGACTGCGCTTGCGCATCGCCTTTTTCAGCAAGCCTTTTGAAAAGCTCATATTCCTCCTCACTTTGAAAGCCGCGCAAATCACGCAAATAAATCATTGTCAAAGGATGAATGGCAGCTTTATTGCCATTAAGCGCCGCTAATCGCAGCCACTTAAATGCATTTTCATCATGGCGACGAGTGCCTTCACCGCGTAAATAAATCATGCCCAACTTATATTGGGCTTCCACGTCGCCAAGTTCAGCCTGCTTTTCGAGCGTTTCAATATTTGCTTTCGTAAAATCATCAGTCATAATATTTGTGCGCTGTCCTTAAACCATTTTACGCTAGCATCATTGCTTAAGGTCATAAAAAGCACAAGATATTTTTTTAAAAAGCCAAGTGCTTTTAATGGGAAAATATCTTTACCTTAGCGTAAACACACAATAGGGCAGGGTAGTGAGCCAACAATTTCTCATTGGGAATTCAATTTTTGTAATAAATTTTTGGCTTGTTCATTGCCACGCTCTGCTGATTTTTGTGCCCAAAGTTTTGCTAGCTTTTCGTCTTTTGCGACACCCCATCCATTTAGGTAAAACCGTGCGACCTCTAGCATGGCGTAGCTATTGTTATTTTGTGCGGATTTTTTGAACCATTGCAGTGCCAAAGCATCGTCATATTTAGCACCTACCCCACTCATATACATATTAGCTAGATGGTATTGAGCCTTATCATCGCCGCGATCAGCAGCAAGCTTGATGTATTGATAGGCTTGTAACAAGTTTCGTTTAACCCCTTCACCATTATAATACATAAGCCCCACATAAAATAAAGCGGGAGTCAATTCTTGCTCGGCAGCACGACTAAACCACTTAAATGCGGCTTCTTCATCTATTTCATAGATTTTACCATAATAATGATTATCATAATGATAAATGCCATAATAATATAAAAGCCCAAGCTGATATTGTGCTTGCGCATAATTTTGCTCGGCGGCAAGAGTAAGCCATTTTAACGCTTGACGATAATTTTGAGGGGCGCCATCACCATAAAAATCTATAATGCCTAAACGATATTGTGCCGGTGCATAGCCTTGTTGCGCTGCTAGCAATAGCCATTTTATCCCCTTGGCACTATCTTGCTGAACATCCCACCCCACCAAATAGCGCTCACCAATATTATATTGCGCCCAAGCATCTTTTGTCATCAAGGCATGATTTTCAAGCTCATTAATATCAACATAACGGGGATGAGAGGAAATAGGTTTTGGATCCTGCAATAAATCATTTGATGACACAAATAATTTGGCTGGTGTCTCGGCATCATTAACAAAAAAAACGATAATAGCGGATACAATAAAAACACTTAAACAAAGAGTGCGGAAAGGGCGGCGATGCTGTGTCATGATCAATCTCCCTTTCTTTGTTGGTTAGAATCAAACACGATAATGGTAATTAATTAAGCCAAATTGTTGATATTCCAACCATGGCGATAGTGGACATATATAATATAAGTGTCAATATTGGCTTTATAATCTCGCAGCCCCTGTATAGAAAAATTTTATATATCGGTAAAATAAGCCTTTAACAATAACACTCTTTTATGTTTCAATAGTTCCCAGCTGGGAACTAGGCAAGCATGCACCTGCCCACCAATTTCATCATTTTACATAAAGTTCCCAGCTGGGAACTTAGATTAACCCAAGGCAAAGATCAATTCGCCTTTTAATCGATGCATGACAACATCAAAAAATAAATTGATTTTTATCGTTAAAAATCAATATCTTACTTAATTTTTTATCAATTTTTATTGCAAAATTTAAAAAAATAGAATAAATGTCATCTATTCTCAAAATGGTAAAATGAGTCCTAAATGGCAAGATTAGAGCAATATGCTCTTTGATTATTTAAAAGAACAAATAGCGAACGATGACAAAAAAACTATGGTTAATTTTTTTTCATCACTAAGGCAATTAGGTTTTGCAAAGACAATCCGAATCTGACATATTTTTGTAACGCTAAATTTTCGTATTTCGTTTATTTGCCGTATTTTGAAAATGTAAACCGCTTATTAACCAACAGCATCTATCTTTTAAACTGCGCTATATTCTATATTAGATTATCCAACCAGTTTATTCACAAGATGCAATTTCAACTAAATTTAGGTAAGCCAAAATTAGATGAGCCAATATTTCGGAGAAAACCTTTGTCGCGCCATTTAAGCAGTTTGCATTTTATGAACAGCTTTTCCACCAAATTGGAAAAAGCCCTTAATAATTTGACGATGATGCAATTCCCTCCAGATGCTCGCCGTGCCATGCGCAAATTTTCCTCTACCGAGGTTGCTAATCTGCTCGGCGTTTCTGAAGCCTATATTCGCCAATTATCTTTAAAAG
Organism: Bartonella sp. HY038; assembly: GCF_014117425.1. Classification (NCBI taxonomy): domain Bacteria; kingdom Pseudomonadati; phylum Pseudomonadota; class Alphaproteobacteria; order Hyphomicrobiales; family Bartonellaceae; genus Bartonella; species Bartonella sp. HY038. The sequence continues at coordinate 186,946 of NZ_CP059726.1, read as the reverse complement.
AGCAGGGGCCAATGCCAGAAACCACCAATAATGGCAAGCGGCTTTATACTTTGGAACAAGTTTTGGAATTGCGCTTTTATTTGGCTGAAAATGGTCGCAAAAAATGGATCAATCCGCGACGGATTAATGGCGAGGAATGCCAAATTATTGCAGTTAGCAATTTTAAGGGCGGCTCATCAAAAACCTCAACCACCATTCATCTTGGTCATTTTTTAGCGCTGCGTGGTTATCGCGTTTTAGCTGTTGATATGGATCCGCAAGCCTCGTTAACCAGCTTGCATGGTTCACTCCCCGATTTTGATTATCGTAGCGGCGACACACTTTATTCTGCCATTCGTTTTGAGGCACCGGTGCCAACAAAAAACATCGTTCACAAAACCCATATTAGCGGCTTTGATGTTATTTGCGCAGGTCTTGAACTTACCGAATTTGAAACTGCTGTTGCTCTTGAGATGCGCCAAAAGGGCGGCACCGGATTTTTGTTGCGCGTTTCGCAAGCCCTTGAGCAGGTAAGCAGTGATTATGATATTATTTTGCTTGATTGTGCACCATCCTTAAACTTTTTAACCCTATCATCGCTTACTGCTGCTACAGGCGTGTTAATTCCCGTTCCAGCCCATATGCTTGATGTAGATTCCACCGGAAAATTTTTAGAACTTGCTGCTTCTTATATGCAAATTCTTGACGATGCTGGGGCTAGCAGCCAATGGGATTTTGCTAAATTCCTCATAACCAAATTTGAAGCCAATGACATGCCGCAAGCCAATATGCAGGCATTAATGCGGCAAGTATTTGGTGAAGATCTTTTGTTAAACGGCGTTGCCAAATCCACGGCGATTGCTGATGCTTTAACATGGAAACAAAGCCTTTATGAAGTACAAAGGTCGCGTTTTTCAGCACCTAAGACTTATGATCGCGCCATGGAGTCATTAAACGCCGCCAATGGTGAGATTGAAAGCTTGATTGTGCAAGCATGGGGGCGTGAATAATGAAAGCTAAAACCTCAAAAGGGCTGTTTGCCGCGGTATTGTCAAAATTAGATGAAGAAAAGGACGACGTGAGCGATGTTCAACAGCAACCGCGTTCAGCAAGTCCGCATTTGATGAAAGTTGCCGCTGGCGTTAAGGAAATGCAGGAACGCTCAAAGCTTGCCGACGAATTGCTGCGGACAGGCAGTCAAATTGTTGAGATTAATCCTGATAAAATCAAACAATCCGCAATTAAAGATCGCTTAGACAGCAATCTTGATGATGCAACGATCGCAGAACTTGAAGCATCAATGCGTGAGCGCGGCCAGATTGTGCCAGGTCTCGTGCGGCCAATTGCCGGCACAAATGATGAATTTGAAATCGTTTATGGCCGCCGCCGTCTTGCTGTTGCCAAGCGCCTTGGCATTGCTTTTAAGGCAGCTATTCGCGCTTTAAGCGATGAGGAAGCAATAATTTTCCAAGGCGAGGAAAATACTGCCCGCAATGATTTATCCTTCATTGAAAAATGTCTTTTTGCCAAAGCGCAAGAAGATGCAGGCTTTAAACGCGAAGTAATCTGCGCATCTTTAAGCACCGGTAAATCGCATATTTCGGAAATGATCAAACTAGCGCGGCTTTTACCACCACCACTCTTGGACATTATTGGCAAAGCACCAAGCATTGGCCGTGGCAGATGGGAGGAATTAACCAATGTTTTAGCCGCCCTGCCAAACAATGATCTTACAACCGAGCTTCAATTGATTATCGGCAAAGATGGCGGCGACAAACAACAGTTTAATGCTTTATCATCAGACGATAGATTTGCCCGTATTTATGATGGCTTTGTTACAAACAACACCTTGAACCGTGAAAAATCGGTGCCAAAGCCTCATAAAAAATCGTCAAGCAATCGGGTAAAAAATACCAAAGGCCAACATCAAAATAAATGGCAAAGCCCTGACCAAAATCTTGAAATTACAATGATAAAAAGTAGCGGTAATGCGGTTTTTACCATTCATCCCATAGAAAAAAGCATAAATCATCAAAACACGGCAGATCATGGCGCGCCAAATAATCCAACACTGGAAAGCGCGACAACAATTGAAGCATTTACAAATTTTGATGACTTTGCAGATTTTTTAAGCAGCAATTTTGATGCGCTGTATAGCGCCTATCAACGCGCTGCAAAAACCACAAAAAAAGGAGACGAATAGGCAAAAAAAAGGCCTCGCCAGATTTAAATTAAGGTTTTACCCCAATTCAACGCTGTGGAAGCCTCTTCTCAATATGTAGCAGTTTGAGAATCGCATTTCCGCACAAAACTGTCAAGTATTTTTACGCGCTTTTTAGTGCATGATATTGTTTTGCCTTTTTTTAGCATAACAGCTTAAAGCCAAAATTATCAGCATTATTAAGTAAGTTAGTGTTTACTTAAATTTTAAGCCCCTGATTATTGGTTGGTTACGGTTAATCCTCGTTGTCAACTTGCGTTAAAAATGTGCGATGATTGGTTAGAATTTTATCAAATCTTGTTGGCCAGTCATTCCAAATTATCCCATTATTCGATCATTTTGTATGATTAAAAGTCATAGACTATTTGCCGCTCAAGTTTTTTAGCTTTTGCGAACAATGTTCATTACTTTAAATTTTAAGCAAAATAATCTGATAAATATTTGGCAGTGGCTTTTTTAAAACCCGCCTTTTTCTCTCCCAAAACTATAAGCCGTTTTAAACCGCCGTTTCAACAAGACGGCATGCCCGCTTAACGCTTTAAAAGATGAAAGGAATGATGCTCGATAATAGATTAATATAATCAGATATTTAAGCCATTATAGGCACAAAATTCCTGTCTGTTTGTAACGCAAATTTAAATAACAAATTTGCGAATCATAATTTATTGTCTTTTGCATTGTTAAAAAACATGGAAACACTAGGCCAAAGCCTTTTGCAAAATGCGCTGCTTAAAAAAGCTTTTTTAAAACATCAAAGCGCAGCTTCAATTAAATCAACTCAACAATTAAACATAGTTGATGTAATATCAAAGCCAAAACCCTATCGGCGTAAATCCTATCTTTTAGGATTTATCGAAAAGAAAATATTTAAAAAAACCGATCGCCAATCTTTAAAAAAGCTTTTACTTGCCGCAAAACGTTTTGATTTACAAAACCGGCAAAAGGGACAACGTTGCGGCCCACTTGGCACAATTGCGCTAGAGATATTAGAATATTTTATCAATATTATTGATTATAAAACCGGGCGGCTTGAACCGGCAATTTCTACAATTATGGGCAAAATTCGCCGCTCTCGTGACAGTGTAGTGCGCGCATTAAAGGCCTTGCAAAATCATGGCTTTTTAAATTGGGTACGCCGCTATAGCCACAATGATAAAGCCGAAGGACCAGCATTTAAACAAGCAAGCAATGCCTATTGCTTGAGCCTGCCAGAAAAATGTGCCCATTTGGTTAAACAAGAAGCACCAATTTGCCAACATTTGAGCTATCAACAACAACACAACAAAAACCAACAACAAGCCATGTTCAATACTCTTTCATATGAAGAAAAAATCGCCCTTGATTTTAGCGATAATCCCAAACTTGCCCAACAGCTTCTAAAGCTCGCAAATGTTTTTGAAAAATCAAAACCAAGCTTAAATTTTTAATACCAAAACCCTGAGTCCGATCAACAGACAGAATATCAAACTATATTATATTTATAAAAAACCGCTGATTAAACCAAAGGATCGCTAATGAATTAAATGAACTTTTAAAACATATCTTTAAAGCATGAAAAAAGGCTCTAGAAAGATTTTCATGAGTGAACCCTCATTGTTAATCATTAAAAGTTTACTGCTAATGTCTCAATCAACTATTCACAAATGAAACGTTATAATATAACATAAAGTGAATAATGTTGGAGGCAAAATTTTATGAATAAAAACAATCCCTTCTTATCAAGTATTTTTGCCCAAACATCATGGCGGCGGTTCTTATACGTCTTAATCCTTTTAGCTATCCTATGGCTCGGGGTTATTTGGGCAGTTAATTTGCCATGATCCTGTCTCAAAATACGCCTCTCATTTCTTTAAGTCATGTAACTGTTGCTTATGAAAGACAGCCGGCTCTTCAAGATATTTCAGGTTGTTTTGATGCCGGCAGTTTAACCGCTATTGTTGGGCCCAATGGTGCCGGTAAATCAACATTGGTTAAAACCATTATGGGCGACTTAAAACAGTATAAGGGTGAAATTAATAAAGGAAGCCTTAAACTTAAAGACTTTGGCTATTTACCGCAAGCTTCTGACATTGAGCGTCATTTTCCTTTAAGTGTTGCCGATACAGTTTTATTAGGCGCATGGCATAAAATTGGTGCTTTTGGCGGTGTCTCCAAACAAATTGCCGATAAAGCTCAACAAGCCTTAGCAATAGTTGGCCTTGAAGGGTTTGAACGGCGCTATATTGGCGTCTTATCAGCAGGGCAGTTTCAACGGGTTCTTTTTGCCCGCTTGCTATTACAAGACGCTAAAATAATTATTCTTGATGAACCATTTAATGCAATTGATGAGCGTACCATGCATGATTTGTTAGCCTTGATCGGTCGTTGGCACCAAGAAGGGCGCACAATACTTGCCGTTTTGCATGATATTGAGCAAGTTAGAAATAATTTTCCATCAACTTTATTATTAGCGCGCCATCTTATAGCTTGGGGGCCTACCAAAACCACATTAACCCCCACCAATTTAGCCAAAGCTAAAGATTTAGCCCAAGGTTGGGACGAAGCCACCTTGGTTGATCAAAGTGGTTTTGCCAAAAACACCGAAGGTGCATTATGAGTGTCTATGGCTTTTTAATTGCGCCTTTTGTCGATTATGGCTTTATGCGCCGTGCCTTAATTGCATCCTTCGCGCTTGGCATGGGGGCAGGGCCGATTGGGGTTTTACTAATGTTGCGCCGCATGAGCCTTATGGGGGATGCTATGAGCCATGCTGTTTTACCAGGTGTTGCAATTGGCTTTTTGATTGCTGGTGGCTTGTCATTGCCGATTATGGGATTGGGCGGTTTAATTGCCGGTCTTAGTGTTGCTTTACTTTCTGGCTTGGTAAGCCGCACAACAATACTGAAAGAAGATGCAAGCTTTGCTAGCTTTTACCTTACATCACTCGCACTTGGTGTTTTGATTGTTTCTTTGCGTGGCTCTAATATAGATCTTTTGCATGTGCTGTTTGGAACAATTCTCGCAATAGATGCCGAGGCACTTTTTATTGTGAGTAGTATTGTTTCTATAACCCTTATTGTGCTTGCACTTGTTTATCGTCCACTGGTTGCGGAATGTTTTGATCCCAGTTTCTTGCGTTCTGTTGGTGGATGGGGGCCGTTTTACCATTTCGTCTTTTTATTTCTGGTGGTGCTTAATCTTGTTGCTGGTTTTCAAGCCTTAGGCACATTAATGGCTGTGGGTTTAATGATGTTGCCGGCTGCAATTGCGCAATTATGGGCTCGTCGTTTACCAATCATGTTCGCCATTGCGGTGGCATGTGCCATGTTATCTGGATATTTTGGCTTGCTTGCATCCTATCATTTAAAATTAGCTTCCGGACCAACCATTATTATAACCGCAAGCATTATCTATGCCGTTTCCCTTATTATAAGTCCTGCCGGCGCCTTAAAACGCCAATGGCATAGTCGTAAATTAACCTAGTAAATCAACAGGAAAAACGATCATGAAACAAAAATTTAAGTTTGGACTATTGGCAAGCTTATTGGTGTTCGCATTTACGCCAACATTATCTCATGCAAAAACCATCGATGTGGTTAGCAGTTTTACAATCCTTGGTGATGTTGTAAAAAATGTCGGTGGTGATCATGTTAATGTGCATAATCTTGTACCTGCCAATGGCGACCCTCATGAGTTTGAGCCATCCCCTAATGACGCCAAATTGCTGCAAGCTGCTGCAGTCACCTTTATTAGCGGTGAGGGATTAGAAACTTGGTTTGAGCGGCTTGCCAAAGCCTCTGGCGGCGCCAAAAAGCCGATCATTGTTTCGACCGGCATTAAAACTCATGATTTTGAAGAAGACGGAAAAAAAGTCACCGATCCCCATGTTTGGAACAGTGTGCCAAATGTGCTTATCTGGGTTGATAATATAGAAAAAGCCCTTATTGAAGCAGATCCTGAAGATGCAGCAAGCTTTAAAGCCAATGCAAATGTGTATCGCAAGCAATTGCAAGAGCTTGATGCATCTATTCGTGCGCAATTTGCAAAAATTGCTCAAAATGAACGGCAAGTTCTTACTAGCCATGATGCCTTTGGCTATTATGGTCATGAATATGGGGTAAAATTTTTGTCACCATTAGGATTGTCAACCGAAACAGAAGCATCAGCTGCTGATATTGCACAGTTGATTGATCAAGTTAAAAAAGAACATGTCAAAATGTATTTCTTTGAAAACTCAAATGATCCGCGCATGGTGGAACAAATTGCAAAAGCAACAGGCGCACAAGCAGGCGGCGCACTTTATCCAGAATCATTATCGGCGGCTGATGGACCTGCAGCAACCTATATAAAACTAATGAATTATAATACAAATCAGATTATTAATGCGCTTAAAAAATAAGATTTTGCTTAGACTAGCACTTTTGCAAAGTGTTAAGCAAAATTGATATATTGTTTATAAATCGAGATAAAATTTCGGGTCATGGCTGCTAATTCATTGGCAGGCATGATCCTAACCTATATCAATATTGATCCATTGGTAATTAGGTAAATTGAGATGATTATATATGAATATGTATTTGATAATTTATTAGCACCTTTTGGTGGGCTTGCGGATAATGATGAATTATCTGACAAGGTCGAAGAATTTGAAAGACAAAAAAATGCTATAGGATTGATAGATTTTATTGAAAAAGAAATGGAAGCCGCTTTAATATTTGATTTTGGTGAAGATTATTTATATTCAAAAACCATAAAAAATACTTATTATTATTATTTATTTTGTTGCGATAGGCAAAAAACAACAAAGATTTTTGACAGTAGTCTAATTACATTTAAAAATGTGAACTTATTTTATCAAGCCCTTGAAAATATATATCATAAAATGGCTGCAGTGACTGGGCCAACAATTATTAAGTGCAATGAGATGATTGAAAATGATCAAACCGGTGATCTACTTACCATATTTAAAGATAGAAAAGCTTGGCTAGATTATATGAAAAAATAATTTATCAATAATGATTTTTATGAGCATTATCTCTTTTTAAAAATAGCCACAAATCACCATTGATAAATTATTCTTTTTAGCGCATTTTAACAAATCAATAGGATCATTTATTTGAGTTTGGAGTTTTCTATGACCAGCAAGTTGGAACAATTGCGCGCCATGACGACTGTGGTTGCCGATACTGGCGATATTGATGCGGTTATTCGCCTCAAGCCAACCGATTGCACCACCAATCCTACCATTGTTTTAAAAGCATTGGGCACGCCAATGTTTAGCTCTGCGGTGAGTGAAGCCGTTAGCTGGGGCAAGGGACAAAATGGCAGCCGTGAAGCAATTATCAGCGCTATTGCGGATCGCCTTGCAATTTCGGTTGGTGCAGCTTTGGTAAATATTGTACCGGGGCGTGTTTCAACTGAAGTTGATGCAGATCTTTCTTTTGATACCGAAGCGTCGGTTAAAAAAGCCCATAATATCATTGCCGCCTATAAAGAGCGCGGCATTGATCGCGAGCGTATTTTAATCAAGCTTGCATCAACTTGGGAAGGTATTCGTGCTGCAGAAATTTTGCAAAAAGAAGGCATTGATTGCAATTTGACCTTGCTCTTTAGCAAAGCGCAAGCCATTGCCTGCGCCGATGCTGGCGCTTTCCTTATTTCGCCATTTGTTGGCCGTATCCTTGATTGGTACAAAAAATCAACTGGTCTTGATTACACCGCAGAAACTGATCCAGGTGTCTTATCGGTTCGCTCAATTTACAATTATTACAAGGCTAATGGCATTAAAACCATTGTTATGGGAGCGTCTTTCCGCAATGCCGGTGAAATTGAAGCTCTTGCTGGTTGTGACCGCCTAACCATTAGCCCGGCGCTTTTGGACGAATTGGCCAATGACAATGGTGCATTGCCACGTCAATTATCACCTGAAACGGTTACTGCTGAAGCACCGATCCACATGGATGAAAAAACCTTCCGTTGGATGATGAATGAAGATGTGATGGCAGCTGAAAAATTGTCAGAAGGTATTCGTGGTTTTGCTAAGGATTTAACCGCCCTTCGCACCATGATTGATAAATTGTTGACCGCTTAATTGATCAACGTTTTTTAAAGCCTTTTTTTAAAGCACGCCAAATTAGTTTTTCGCGTGCTTTAAATTTTTATTTTGCGTATTTTTTGAGCGCATAATAGGGCAGGGGATAAGGCTTTTTTAGTTAAATATAATGGGTTCAATCATTTTTTAAAATAAAAGCTGCGGCCTTTTCAGCAATCATCAAGGTTGGTGAATTGGTATTGCCTGAGGTTATTCTTGGCATGATAGAAGCATCGGCTATGCGTAAACCATGTATGCCGCGCACCCTTAACTGCGGATCAACAATGCTGTTTTCATCACTGCCCATGCAGCACGTGCCAACAGGGTGAAAAATTGTTGTGCCAATGTCGCCTGCAGCTTTGATTAAATCATCTTCACTAAAAAAATTGCCGCCCGGCATAAATTCCACCGGATTAAATTTTTGCAAAGGTGCTTGTTCGACAATTTTGCGGGTAATACGTATTGAATCGGCCGCAACGGCTTGATCGCTGGCAGCGTTTAAATAATTAGGCGAAATAGCAGGCGCTTGTCGATAATCATTATTTTTAATATGAATAGTGCCACGGCTATCGGGGCGTAAATTACAAACACTTGCGGTAAAGGCTGGAAATTTATGCACTGGTTCACCAAATTTGCCAAGGCTTAAAGGCTGTACATGATATTGCAAATTGGGCGTGGTAAAACTGTGATGAGAGCGAGTAAAAATACCAAGCTGGCTTGGAGCCATCGCCATTGGGCCAGAGCGTTTAAGCAAATATTCAAGGCCTATCATCATCTTACCCCAAAGGCTTGAGGCCTTTTCATTTAAAGTGGCAATATTTTCCACCTTGAAAGCGCAGCGCAATTGTAAATGGTCTTGCAAGTTTTCGCCAACCTCTTTGCGCTCTAGGATAAGATCAATATTGGCGGCTTGTAAAACATCACCGCGACCAATACCGGAAAGCTCTAATATTTGCGGCGACCCAACGGCACCCGCACAAAGAATAATTTCGCGGTCTGCAAAAATTGTCTCATCACCTTGCGCGCCGCTAATCACCACGCCACTTGCACGCAAGCCTGCATCTTCACTGGTTTTGGAAAATTCTAGCCGCTTAACTTGCGCCTTTGTATGCACTTCCAAATTAGGACGATGGGCAGCTGGCTTTAAAAAGGCTTTGGCGGTATTAAGCCGTACACCATGGTTTTGGTTGACATTAAAATAAGAAATGCCTTCATTATCTCCACGGTTGAAATCATTGATAATAGGAATACCATAGGCATGAGCAGCATCACGAAACGCATCAAGAATATCCCAATGCAAACGCTGTTCTTCAACCCGCCACTCGCCGCCTTTGCCGTGAAATTCGCTATCATTGCCAAAATAATCTTCAGATTTTTTAAAAAATGGCAAAACATCATCCCAAGCCCAACCAATGCCACCTAATTGGCGCCAATGATCATAATCTTGCGCTTGGCCGCGCATATAAATCATACCATTGATGGACGAGCAGCCACCAAGCACCTTACCGCGAGGATAGGCAAGGGCGCGGCCATTCAAGCCTTTTTGCGGCTCGGTTGTAAAACACCAATCGGTGCGCGGATTGTTAATGCAATAAAGATAGCCGACGGGAATATGAATCCAGATATAATTATCGCGCTTGCCTGCTTCCAACAGTAAAACCCGATTATTTGGATTTTCTGATAAGCGATTGGCCAATAAGCAACCAGCAGTACCTGCACCAATAATAATATAATTAAAAGCCTCCGCCATGATAATACCTCCCAATATAATCAAGAAATCACTATAAGGAGGTTTTTAATTTTACCAAATAACTTTTCTGTGGCTGGCCGCAATTTTGTTCTATTTTTATGCATTACAATCATAGCAATATTTTATTTTATTATCAGCTTAATAAGACGTAGATATTTAACGTTAAAAAGGACACGCCTCCTATAATATATATTGTGTAAAATATTGGCTTAATGATAAGCAAAGAGGCGGCAATTCGTGAGGCGAATGAATGGTTAAATTCAGTAAAGCTTTTTCAATTATTTTATTCATGGCAGTTATTGCATTTGCAAGCTCGTCTTTTGGGGCAGAAGCATTTAGCAAGGATTTGTGTCAAAGTTCAGTGATTATTGATGGCATGAAAGTCGAATTATCGCTGACGGCACCAATTATTGTTGATAAAAATACCAATGAATTGATTGAAAGCGAATTTAATAGTGAAAAGCAAAAGAAAATAGTGCCGAGATTAGCATTAAATTTCACTGCGATTGATAAGGATATTCAATGGCAAGAATATTTATACGATGTTGGTACTAAGCTTTCATACATGAACGACAACAAATTTCGAAGCCTTTTAATACCTTCTAGTCTACCGATAGTATCAGAACGATTAATAAAAGTTGATGTTTTAAAAAAAGGGATGAATACAACGTGGTTTTATTCTTTAATGTTAGTCAATTTTTCCGAAGTATTTAAAAATAATGGCTATGATATAACATTTAGTGCTTCAGGTCGATTACGCGACATAAAAAAGATGGCTCCAAATCCAGAAGTAACCAATATTTATGAAGGCGATAAAAATATTTGGCAGGCACCATTTAGACTATGTTTAAAAGCAAAGTGGCACTATAATTAAGCTGCTATAGTTTTATTTCGAGCTGGTTAAAGTAAAAATACGACCCATGAAAGACGCACTTGCATGGTATGTTTAGCGCAAAACATCAGCCCGATGATAAGCAAAGGGGAGGGGAAATGGATGGTTAAATTCAGCAAAGTTTTTTTTATAATTTTATTCCTAGCCGCTATTTCGCTTTCAAATTCGTTTGCAAGCTCGTCTTTTGGGGCGGAAGCACTTAGTAAGGATTTGTGTCAAAGTTCAGTGATTATTGATGGCATGAAAGTGGAATTATCGCTGACGGCGCCAATTATTGTCAATAAAATTACCAATGAATTAGTTGAAAATGACTTTGATGAGGAGAGGCAAGAAAGATTACACCCTGGAATACGATTAAGTTTTACGGCTATTGATAAAGATATTCAATGGCAGGAATATTTATATAGTTTTGGTATCGATATTTGGTATATGAATGGCAACGACCCAGAAAGTCTCCTCATACATTCTCTTTCGCCGAGAGTATCAGAACGATTAATAAGAGTTGATGTTTTAAAAAAAGGGATGAATAAAACGCAGTTTTCTTCTATAAGGTTAGTCAATTTTGCCGAAATATTTGAAAAAAATGGCTTTAATATAACATTTGGCGCTTTAGGTCGATTACACGATATAAAAAAGATGGCTCCAAATCCAGAAGTAACCAATATTTATGAAGGTGATAAAAATATTTGGCAGGCACCTTTTGAGATATGTTTAAAAGCAAAGTGGCAATATAATTAAGCTGCTATAGTTTTGTGTCGAGCTGGTTAAACTAAAAATGCCCTCGCTAAAAGGCCTGCTTGCATAATATGTTTGGCGCAAAACAATTCAATGATAAGCAAAGGGGAGGGCGAATGAATGGTTAAATTCAGCAAAGCTTTTTCGATTATTTTATTCATAGCAGCTATTTCGCTTTCAAATTTTTTGGCAAGCTCGTCTTTTGGGGCAGAAGCACTTAGCAAGGATAGGTGTCAAAGTTCAATGCTGCTTGATGGCATGAAAGTGGAGTTATCACTAACATCGCCAATTATTGTTGATAAAAAAACACATAAGTTAGTTGAAAATGACTTTAATGATGAGGAAAAACGGCAGGTTATACCATCAATACGATTAAGTTTTACCGCAACTGATAAAGATATAAAATGGCAAAAAGCCTTATATACCTCCAATATTTGGTATGGCTACATGCTTGGAGATAGTTGGACGGGGCTATCCGGCCACTATACCCCACCCATTATTACAGAGAAATTATTAGAGATTAGTCTATTAAAAAAGGGAAAAAAAGAGATAATATTATATCCATTATCGCATATAAATTTTAAAGAATACTCAGCAAAGAATGGATTTGATATGACCTTCGCTGCCATGGGAAGATTAATGGATATAAATGTACTAACCCCTCGTGATAGATTAACCAATCCTTATTATGGTGATAAAAATATTTGGCAGGCACCTTTTGAAATATGTTTAAAAGCAAAGTGGCAATATAATTAATCTACTATAGTTTTATTTCGAGCTGGTTAGAGTAAAAATACCCCCGCTAAAAGACCTGCTCACATAATATATTTGGCGCAAAACAATTCAATGATAAGCAAAGGGGAGGGCGAATGAATGGTTGAATTCATCAAAGCTTTTTTTATTATTTTATTCATAGCAGCTATTTCATTTGCAAGCTCGTCTTTTGGGGCAGAAGCACTTAGCGAGGATTTGTGTCAAAGCTCAGTTCTTATTGATGGCATGAAAGTCGAATTATCGCTGACGGCACCGATTATTGTTGACAAAAATACCAATAAATTGATTGAAAATGACTTTGATGATGAGAGGCAAGAAAGATTACCTCCTGGAATACGATTAAGTTTTACTGCTATTGATAAAGATATTCAATGGCAGGAATACTTATATAATTTTGGTATCGATATTTGGTATATGAATGGCAATGACCCAAAAGGTCTCCTTATACAATCCACTCGGCCAAATGTATCTGAAAGCTTAATAAAAGTTGATGTTTTAAAAAAAGGCATGGAAATGACGAAAGTTCATTCTATAAGTTTTATTAATTTTCCCGAAATATTTGAAAAAAATGGCTTTAATATAACATTTGGCGCTTTAGGAAGATTACACGATATAAAAAAGATGGCTCCAAATCCAACAATCACCAATATTTATGAAGGCGATAAAAATATTTGGCAGGCACCTTTTGAAATATGTTTAAAAGCAAAGTGGCATTATAATTAATCTACTATAGTTTTATTTCGAGCTGGTTAAAGTAAAAATACCCTCGCTAAAAGACCTGCTCGCATAATATGTTTGGCGCAAAACAATTCAATGATAAGTAAAGAGGTGGTTATCCGTGAGGCGAATGAATGGTTAAATTCAGCAATGCTTTTTCGATTATTTTATTCATGGCAGCTATTTCATTTGCAAGCTCGTCTTTTGGGGCAGAAGCAGTTAGTGAGGATAGGTGTCAAAGTTCAGTGATTATTGATGGCATGAAAGTGGAATTATCGCTGACGGCACCGATTATTGTTGACAAAAATACCAATAAATTAGTTGAAAGCGAATTTAATGATGAGAGGCAAGAAAGATTACCTCCTGGAATACGATTAAGTTTTACAGCTATTGATAAAGATATTCAATGGCAGGAATATTTATATAGTTTTGGTATTTTTTTTAAATATATGGATAGAAAAAATTGGAAGTATTTTTTACCACTATATAGCCTACCCTATGTGGATGGAAGCTTATTAAAAATTAGTATTTTAAAAAAAGGTGCAGAAAAAATTAAAATATATCCATTAAACGATGATGATTTTCAGAAAATATTTTTTAAAAATAAGTTTGATTTAATATTTGGTGCTGAGGGAGAGCTAATGGATTTGAGCAACTTGGCTCCAAATCCAGAGGTAACCAATATTTATGAAGGTGATAAAAACATCTGGCAGGCACCTTTTGAGATATGTTTAAAAGCAAAGTGGCAATATAATTAAGCCTATAAGTGAGTGCGTTTTTGATCGAAATTTGTGGTGCCTTTGGCTTTATCATCACATTCTTAATTGTAAGAATTTTGTACTGAAAAATATGGTTAATTTAGCATAATTTTTCTAATTTTTAACTGTTTTTGAAAATTTTAACGCTTCATAGTTTTAGAAAAAAATTCTATTTTATAGCCAATTTAGATGATGCAATTGCTTTTGGTTGCAATAGACACTCAATATATCAACCAATATATCAATTGTCGCATGAAACGGGAAAATTTTTATGAATTTATTCAAAGTGGGACTTGGTGTTGTGTTGGCCTTGGGTAGCGGTAGCTTTGCTACAGCCGCCGAATATGTGAAACCCGAAAATATTATTACAACAGGCGGCACTGCTATTTTCCACCTTAACCAAGAGCAAGGGGTTTTAAATCCAGCCTTGCGGGCGTCTACCGGTGTTTATATGATTTCTGGCAAGATCATGGAACCATTGATTGATCGTTCTTATGAAGGTTATGTGCCCGTTTTAGCCACCAAATGGTCTTCATCAGAAGATGGTAAAACCATTACCTTTGATTTGCGCGAAAATGTTCGCTGGCATGATGGGGTTGATTTTACCTGTGATGATGTTGCCTATAGTGCCATAAATCTTTGGAAGCCTTTGCTCAATTATTCTTCAACCTTACAAGAAAATTTGGTGTCGGTTGATTGCCCAACTCCGCATAAAGCAGTTTTCAATTATGCAAAGCCAATGCCGATGGAACTTTTGGTTGCTGCTATGCCTGATCTTGGTCACCCAGTGCCCAAGCATCTTTATGAAGGCACTGATATTTTAAGAAATAAATATAATGCCGCGCCAATTGGTACCGGTCCATTTAAATTTTCTAAATATGAGCGTGGTCAATACATTATAGCTGAACGCAATGATGATTATTGGCGCGGCAAAAATTATCCCTATCTTGACCGCGTGGTTTGGCGTTTTATCACCGATAAGGCTGCGGCTGCTGCCGCACTTCAATCAGGTGAGTTGATGGAAAGCGGCTTTAACAGCATTTCTATGTCGGATATGGAACGCCTTGGCGCGAGCGGCAAATTTGACATTGGTCCCAAAGGTTTTGAAAATAACATCGCCCATACCACGGTTGAGTTTAATTTGCGCAATCCTATCCTTGCCAATTTAAAAGTGCGCCAAGCAATTTATCACGCTTTAGATATTGATTTTGCTATTAAAAATATCATGCGTGGCTATGGTAAGCCCGGGCATGGGCCAATTCCAAGCACGGGCGGCGCAAATTATACCGATGATGTGCCAAGCTATGCCTATGATGTTGAAAAAGCCAAGCAATTGCTTGACGAGGCTGGCTACAAAGCCGATGCCAATGGCATTCGCTTTAAATTGCGCCACCGCCCAGCACCTTGGGGCGAATATACACAGCTTTGGGCAGAATATTATGCACAAGCGTTAAAAGAGGTGGGCATTGAGGTGGAACTTGTTGCCAATGATGCACCCGGCTTTTTAAATGGCGTTTATCGTGACCATGATTTTGACACGGCGAGCGGCTGGCATTTATTCCGCAATGATCCAGCAGTTTCCACCACTGTTTGGCTGCAATCAGGTATTCCAGCTGGCACGCCTTGGAGCAATCAATATGGCTATAAATCGGAAAAAATGGACAGTCTTATTGAACAAGCGGCAATTGAGATAGACCCCAAAAAACGCGCTGATCTTTATCATCAAATGCAAAAATTAGAGATGGAAGATTTACCGGTGATTTTCGCGATTGAGCATCCATTTGTGGCAACCACCAGCAAGGTAATGAAAAACCACCATAATACACCGCGTTGGGATTCATCAAGCAATTATGATTTATGGTTAGGTCAATAGATCAGTTTTCTACGCTTTTTAAACGACTATTCTTATTAGCATAAAAGGCAGTGGCTTTTGCCCTGCCTTTTCGTTCAATGTACAATATTTTGGTGTTTTCATGCCTGCCATTTTAACCTTTGCGCTGCGCCGTCTTGTGCAAGCGGTTCCCGTTATACTTCTCATCATGGTGGGTAGTTTCCTGCTTATCCATCTTGCCCCCGGTGATATAGTTGATGCGCTCGTCGGCGATATGGGCGGTGCAGATCCAAAATTTGTTGAAAAATTGCGCATTGAATATGGGTTAGATCAGCCCGTTTATGTGCAGCTTTGGCTTTATTTAGTTAAATTGGCGCAATTTGATTTTGGCTGGTCTTATGTTTATGAGCAGCCCGTTTTGCAAGTATTGCTCGATCGCTTGGTGCCGACCTTATTATTAATGGGATCATCGCTTTTTGCCGCTTTTATTTTTGGCATTGCCCTTGGTGCTTTAGCCGCGCGTAAAGCTTATTCGGCAACCGATACGGTTATTTCAACGCTTGGATTGGTTTTTTACGCATTGCCAAGCTTTTTCCTTGCCATTTTGATGATTATCGTCTTTTCGTTAAAACTTGGCTGGCTACCATCAGGCGGCTATAAGGATATTATTGCTTTTCATACGGGTTGGCGCAATGCGCTTGATATTGCTATTCATCTCATCTTGCCGGCAACATCGCTTGCCTTAATTTACCTTGCTTTTTATATGCGCTTAATGCGCACCTCAATGCTAGAAGTTATGGATCTTGATTATATCCGCACGGCAAAAGCTAAGGGCGCAAGCGGCGCAAGATTAATGTTTCACCACATTATGCGCAATGCTTTATTACCGGTTATCACTTTGCTCGGCCTACAATTTTCCACTATTTTGGGTGGCTCGGTGGTGATTGAGCAAATGTTTTCCATTCCAGGGCTTGGGCAGCTTGCTTATACATCGGTTATCAAACGCGATATGAATTCTTTGATGGGCATTATATTGCTATGCTCGATTTTGGTGGTGATTGTTAATTTTATAACCGATCTTATTTATGCCCGCCTTGACGCAAGGATTGAACTATCATGAGTGCTGAAACCATTTTGCCGCACATCAAACAACCATCACGCCTTAGCGCTTTTTGGCGCCGCTTTGCCCGCAACCGTGCGGCAGTGCTTGGGCTTATTTTGTTTATTATTCTTGTTGGCATGGCGCTATTTGCTGGTTTTATTGCGCCCGGTGATCCGCTGCGCCGTGCTGGTGACGCACTTGTTTTTCCATTTATGAATAGTGCAAACCCGCTTGGTACCGATCAGCTTGGCCGCGATATTTTAGCCGGCATTGTTCATGGCGCACGTATATCGCTGTTAATTGGTGTGGTTGCCACTTTAATTTCAATTATTATTGGTGTTATTATTGGTGCCATCGCTGGCTATTTTGGCGGCCTAATTGATGATGTTTTAATGCGCATTACCGAAGCCTTCCAAACCATTCCAAGCTTTATTTTGCTGTTGGCTTTGGTGGCCATTTTTGGCTCGACAATTGAAAATATTATTTTTTGCATTGGCATTGTTTCTTGGACAGCCCCTGCACGCATGGTTCGGGCTGAATATATGTCGCTAAGGCAGCGCGAATTTGTTGAAGCCGCGCGTAATCTTGGTTGCAGCAATTTATCCATTATTTTTAAAGAAATCCTACCAAGTGCTTTGCCACCCGTTATCGTCTTTGCGTCGGTTATCATGGCAAGTTCGGTCTTGATGGAAGCGGCGCTTGCTTTTCTTGGTTTAAGTGACGCAAATTATGCGAGCTGGGGCAATATGATCGGGCAGGGCAGGGCGGTGCTGCAAAGCCAATGGTATTGCGCGGTAATTCCCGGCATTGCAATTTTTTTGACGGTTCTTTCATTTTCCCTTTTGGGTGAAGGCCTTAATGACGCTCTAAATCCTAGGCAGAAAAAATGACCAAGCAACCGATTATTGAAATTAAACATTTGCAAATTACCCTGCCAAAGGGGCAGGAGCGGATTTTTGCTTTGGCGGATTTATCGCTTAAAATCCATGCCGGTGAAATCACTTGCCTTGTTGGTGAAAGCGGCTCAGGCAAATCCTTGACTGCAAGCGCTATTATGGGGCTGCTACCTTCACGCACGGTAAAAGTAAGCAATGGCGAAATCCTTTATCACGGTGAAGATTTATTAAAAATGCCAGAAAAATCGCTGCAAGCCTTGCGCGGTAATAAAATGGCGATGATTTTTCAAGAACCGATGACGGCGCTTAATCCGCAAAAAAGCGTTGGCTGGCAAATTGATGAAGTGTTGCGTTTACACACAAAATTAAACAAAAAAGACCGCTTTCAAAAGGTCATAGATATTTTGACCGAGGTGCATATCCCCGATCCAAAATCGGTTTATCATGCCTATCCCCATCAAATTTCAGGTGGGCAAAGGCAAAGAGTGATGATTGCCATGGCGCTGATTTTAGAGCCAGAATTTATCATTGCCGATGAACCGACAACCGCCCTCGATGTCACGACACAAGCGCAAATTTTGCATCTTATCAAGGAATTGCAAACCAAGCATAAAACCGGCATTTTGTTCATTACCCATGATTTTGGTGTGGTGGCGGAAATTGCCGACAATGTTGCGGTTTTAAAACTGGGTGAATTGGTTGAGCATGGCAGCGCTGACGAGGTGCTAAACCGCCCCCAACATCCTTATGTTAAACAGCTTATCAATGCCGTGCCATCGCTTGTGCCACCCGTTGAGCGGCAAAACCCAATGGATAGGCCAGTTTTGTTAAATGCCATAGGCCTTAATAAAATCTATAAGGCAAAAGCGGGCTTTTTTTCAAAGGGGCGCAAAGCAGTCCATGCGGTAAAGGACCTATCATTTCAATTGCATCATGGTGAAACCCTCGGCATTGTGGGCGAAAGTGGTTCAGGTAAATCCACCGTATCGCGCTTGATAACGCGGCTATTAGCAAGCGATAGCGGCGAAGTGCATTTTGATGGTGAAGATATTTTAACCGCCAGTGCCAGCCAATTACAGCGCTTGCGCAAAGATATCCAAATGGTTTTTCAAGACCCAATGGCATCGCTTAATCCGCGCAAAAGGGTGATTGACCTTATTGCCCAAGGGCCAATTATTCATGGTGTAGCAAAGCAAAAAGCCCATGAGGAAGCACGCCGCCTTGTTGAATTGGTAGAACTGCCGCAAAGCAGCCTTGAGCGTTTCCCGCACGAATTTTCAGGCGGCCAACGCCAACGCATTGGCATTGCGCGCGCTTTAGCATTAAAGCCAAAAATCATTGTAGCTGATGAGCCAGTTTCTGCCCTTGATGTGTCGGTGCAAGAACAGGTTTTAAAGTTGTTAATCCATTTGCGTCAAGAATTGTCGCTATCAATTGTGTTTGTTACCCATGATTTGCGGGTTGCTGCACAATTATGCGACCGGGTTATTGTTATGCAAAAGGGGCAAATTACCGAGCAAGGTGAAACAGCCACTCTTTATAGCAATCCAAAATCTGATTATACCAAACAATTATTGGCTTCAATTCCAGGTAAAAATTGGCATCCACCGCGCTTTTAAAATGTCAATTATGATAAGATCTGGTCATTGCTAAGAAAATATCCTATTTATAATGAATAGGATTTTAAATATTAACGTCGATAAAGTGCCTCTCAATGCTTGCAACTTGGCTTGCCGATTTCATGGAACTTGCGCGCACCCGTAGTTTTACTCGGGCAGCAGAAAATAGAAATGTCACCCACCCAGCTTTTGGGAGGCGCATAAAAGCATTGGAAGAATGGGCGGGCGTACCGCTTATTCACCGCACTGTGCCGATTGATTTTACCGCTGAAGGCATTATTGTTCTTGAAACAGCAACTGAAATTATTGAAACCTTGCGGCTTTTGCGCGAGCGCTTAGATAGCAGTGATAAGACCGGTGAACCAGATTTAAAAATTGCTACAGGTGTGACGATTTCGTCAACCTTTTTTCCCCAATGGTTAAAAGAAGTGAGCGCAATTATTGGCAATTTTAGCACTCGTATCATTGCAGGCAATCACGAAAAAGCCATTGGCGCTTTGGCAAATCTTGATGCAGATATTTTAATTGCCTATTCAAGCTATCATACAAGGTTGAAATTAAACCCTGCCCAATATGATTGGATCATTATTGCGACGGAAGAATTAGTGCCAATAAGTGCGATTGGTGAAAACGGCAAGCCACTTTTTACCGGCAGTGAGTCAAGTTCTACCCCTTATATTGGTTTTACCACTACAACCGCTCTTCACCCGATTATTACCCGCCATTTATCAAGCCTTAAAAACAAACCTAATGTTAAAATGGTGCATGAGACGGATTCTTATTCATCGGTATTGGAACTTGTCGCGGCAGGTATAGGCATGGCATGGCTGCCTTTGCGTTTGGTGCGTCCAAGCCTTGATGCAAAGCGCATCATGCTGATTGATCAACCATCATGGCAGGCAAAACTGGATATTGCTCTTTATCGGCGTAAATTGTTTTCTCATAAAATAGTCAATCAGCTTTGGGAAAATTATTCTCTTCATAAAATTGATTAATTGATATTTAAAACTGCAGGTATCGGTTAGAGGCCGGCTCTAATCATCACTCATTACCCATAACTAACAGCGTTTTTTGCTCGCTCTTAGTGATTTAAAAAAAACTGATTATTATAAAAAACTATTATACATCGCGATTAAAAAATGTTATATAAACAAAATAAATTTAATTCTGTAAAGAAAGCTCCATATTTTTTATAGAAATATGGTTGGATTATCTTTTGGTTTTTATTTATTATGTTCTATGTATATAGCTTATTATAAGTATTTGTTTATATTATAATATTGCAGATATATGCATTGTAGCACTGATCATATCAGTTCTGTCTTTTTTCGCTTTTGTGCCATTATTGCACATAGATGTGCCAAAAAAGCACGAGATTTTCCAATAATATTTGCTAGTTTTTAAATCGATTTTAAAAACGTCATCAATTGTGTGATTCCAGACATAGCAATCCATTATGCTATTAAGTGGAATAATTTGCCAATATTGTGACCAAAATCATAAAATGTAACGCATCTTGAAAATTTGGAGATTTTTTAGATGCCGTTGTAAGTCCGTCATTCAAGGCGCAAAGATTGATGTCTTGGATGAATTGCAAAGATAGTTGGGCAAATTATTGACTAAGGCTTAAAGCCCCATTCAAGTTTAAATCTTTCGCTCGATTTTGTTTGCATCCTGCACATGCAACTGCAATTTAAATAGGGAGGCCATATGTCTAATCCACAGGGCACAATGACAGTGGGGCAAATTATGCGCAAAAATTGGCGCGAATTTGTTGCAGCGAGCGCCGGTAACGCGCTCGAATTTTATGATATTTTGATTTATGGATATTTTTCCATAACCATTGGTAAGCTATTTTTTCCAAATTCTGACGAAACAGTATCACTGCTTATTGCGGTTGGTACTTTTGGTATTTCGTTTGTTACCCGTCCGCTTGGTTCGATCATTTTAGGTAGCTATGCTGATAAGGCTGGCCGAAAAGCCTCAATGTCCTTGTCTATCGGGCTTATGGTGCTTGGCACTGCAATGATTACCTTTGTACCAAGTTATGAGACGATTGGTTTCATTGCTCCTTTCGTCATTATCATTGCGCGTATGATCCAAGGCTTTTCAACCGGCGGCGAATTTGGCGCGTCTGTTGCTTTCCTTGTTGAACATGCAGGAACCAAACGCCGTGGCTTTTTTGCCAGTTGGCAAATGGCAACCCAAGGCCTAGCAACGGTCATGGCGGCAGGTATGGCAGCATTGATTTTTTGGTTTTTCGATGCAACCCAAATTGAAAATGGTGCATGGCGCATTGCCTTTGCCTTTGGTTTGCTTATCGGCCCTGTTGGTTGGTATATTCGCCGCAATGTGGCTGAAACCGAAGAATTTGAACAAGTTAAGCATGAAAAGGTTGATCATAAGCCATTTAAGGAACTTTTGACCAATAATCTAAATAGCATGTTGCTTTGCATTGGCATTGTTGCTGCGGCAACCGCTTATAATTATGTTCATAAAATCTATATGCCAACCTATTCCATCAAGCAATTGCATTTGCCTGCAACCGTTTCTTATATTGGTGCATTAATCACCGGTTTGATGTTGTTGTTTGTGTCTCCCATGGTTGGTGCATTATCAGATCGCTTTAACCGCATTAAGCTTGTTGGCTTTTCGTTGCTATTGCTTGGCTTAACCTCGTTTCCGTTGATCTATATTTTGAACAAATGGCCAAGTGCAACCACGTTATTCTCTGTGCAAGCTTTTGTTGGTTTCCTTCTTGCTTTAAGTTTGGCAGCTATGCCAGCACTTATTGCTGATATTTTCCCAACCAATGTGCGCAGTACCGGGCTTGCAGTTAGTTACAATATTTCTGTAACTATTTTTGGTGGTTTCGCGCCGCTTATCGCAACATGGTTGATTGATAAGACACACAATAATCTTGCTCCGAGCTTTTACGTTATAGCAACCGTTGTGCTAAGCTTAATTGCCATTACTGCGCTTTATCAACGCACACCAAAACGCCGCTAATATAAGGCTAGAGCAGCTTTGACTAAATTAAACTAAGCTGCTCTTTATTTTTGATTTGACGCATTTTTGACTGAAAGTCCGTTTTACTATTTTGCTAAAATGGAGGGAGAAAATAAATTATGACTTCAAAATTCAAACATTATCCAATTGAATTGCCTTTTCCAGATATTTCCGTTTGGAAAGAAGGCAATTGCGGCGTTCAATATATTCACCATTTTGATTCAGGTAAGCCAGGTAAGCATGCAATGATTATGTCATTGGTGCATGGCAATGAAGTCAGCGGTGCGTTGACTGTTGACCGCCTATTACGTGATGGTTTCAAACCAAAACAAGGCAAGCTTACCCTTGGCTTTGCAAATATTGCTGCTTATGAAGCTTTTTCAGCTGAAAACCCAGATGCAACACGGTTTATCGAAGAAGATATGAACCGCGCATGGGATAATGAATCGCTTTACGGCACGCGTGATACCATCGAAATTCGTCGCGCCCGTGAAATTGAACCAGTGCTTGCTGATGTAGATCTACTGCTTGATCTTCATTCTATGCATGAAGCTGATCCGCCAATTATGATGGGCGGCGTATTACCAAAAGGTGAAGCGCTTGCACGAGCCATTGGCGTGCCAGAATTTATTATTATGGACCAAGGGCATAAGGCTGGCAAACGCTTGCGTGATTATGGTCAGTTTGGTAATCCAAATAATGATAAGGCAGCGGTTTTATATGAATCAGGGCATCATTTTGAAAAGCAAGCCTATCCGCTAGCTCTAGATGTTGCTGCGCGTTTCTTAATCGTTGCTGGTGTTGCTGATGCAAGTGACGTTTCAGATTATTTGCTTAATCAAGCACCAGTTACACAAAAAGTCATTGATATCACCGAAGCTGTGACGATTAAAACTGACAATTTCCGCTTTGCTGAAGATTATGTTGGTATGCAAGTTATTGCTAAAAAAGGCACAGTCATTGGTTATGATGGCGATGAGGAAATTGTCACGCCATATGATAATTGCTATTTGTTGCAGCCCACTTTGCGTCATGCACGCATTGGCACCACTGCGGTGCGCTTGGGTCGTGAAAAATAGATTTAACTTAGATTTGCAGTTTTTTCTATTCCTCCCGTCATGTAAAAAACTGCAATATGACGAGCATTTTTTGTAAGTTATGGATCATCACTTGCAAAAAAATTGCTCAAGGGTTCTTATCCATCCTCCCCCTTTCACGGATAAGAACCCTCCATTTCTTGACCCGTTGGGTATTTTTCAAAAAATAAAAATATTGCATAGAGCACTTTTTTCGATCGTAAAAAGTGTTCTTGGGCTCCTATTCTATTCCTCCCCCCGCTTTTAAGGAATAGGGGCCCACCTTTTTTAATCTATCATTTTTTCTAATTTGCACCAATCAGCAATAAATAATGCCATGGTTTGCGTTACTTTGCGCAAGGATTGTAAATCCACACATTCATCAAAACCATGCGGATTTTTACAATATGGCCCATAGACGAGAGTTGGGCAATCGCCATAAAGTCCAGTAAAGCGCGCATCCGTGGTGGCAGCAAACACATGCTCGCCAAGTTCTTCATTCCATACTTGCCTATGCGATCGTTGTAAGGCAGCTTCTTGCGCTTCAGCATTTTCAAGCACATAGCCTTCTGCCAAAAAGCCCGTATAGCGAATTTTCGGCATATTTTGGCAGCCCTTAATTTGAGCTGCTTTATCCATAATAAAGGCTTCAAATTCTTTGCAGATTTCGTTTATTGATTGTTTAGGATAAACGGCAATGCGCACTTCAAACGTGCAAGAGGCCGGCATGCTTGACGGCCATTCGCCGCCATTTATTTTACCAATATTAAAATTAATTGGGTGGGGGTGCTTATCAAAAGGCGGATGGTTGGACTTTTGCGCGTTCCATTTGCTTTCTAATTCGTCCAAAGCTTGCATTAATTGCATTGCAATATGGATAGCGCTTGCGCCTTTGCCAAAATCCCCAGATGCGTGACCGGGAGCGCCTGATACTTCGACCTCTATCCAGATAGGGCCAGTTTGCGCCCGCATTAATTTGGGTTCCAATGGCTCAGGAATGAAAGCTGCATCGGCACTATATCCACGCACAAGGCAGGATAAAGCACCATTACCCGTACATTCCTCTTCAATGACTGATTCAACATAACAAGGTGAAGCTGGCATAAAGCCTAGAGATTGCAAGGCTTTCAATGCAAAAATATTGGCTGATACGCCTGCCTTCATGTCGCCTGCGCCGCGCCCATACATCCAGCCATTTTCAATGCGTGGTTCAAAAGGCGGCGATGACCAAGCTTCCAATGGGCCGGTTGGTACCACATCAACATGGCCATTTAAGATAAGCGATTGGCCAAGAGTTTTGCCCTTGGGCAGATATTGGCCGACCACTGACCATGCATCATCATAAGATACGCTAACGGGAGAAAAGCCACGATGGGATTTAATCGCTTCAATATCAATCAACCATTTATCAACATTTAGACCAAGATCAATCATTGCCTCAGCCATAAAATCTTGAATAGCTGCTTCTTGTCCTCTTAGTGAGGGAAACTTAACCAGTTTTTCAAGAAATTCCACCTGTTGATCAAAAAGGCGATCGACAGCCAATTTGATATCTTCGTTGCTGGGGTAGGGGACTGATGACATGAGGGCTAACCTTTATGCTGTGATATGATTGATTGATATTTTATTAATAGCTAACTTGGTGCATCAAGAACTTTTTGCTTTTCGCAAACCTACCCCTTTGCCTTTCGCAGGGCCATCAGGCTTAAAATTTCAAATAATATTTGTGCACCCGCATGAGCAGTATTTGTGGTTGCATCATAAGCAGGGGATACTTCCACCACATCGCCGCCAATAATGTTAATACCAGCAAGCCCCCGCAATAATTCTTGTGCTTCACGGGTTGTCAATCCACCAATTTCTGGCGTTCCAGTGCCCGGAGCAAAGGCTGGATCAAGACTATCAATATCAAAGGATAAATAAACTGGATGATCGCCAATTAATTTGCGGGTTGTTTCGATAATTGCGGCAATGCCGCGTTTTTGGATTTCTTCGGCATGGATAACGCTCATGCCTGATGCATAAGAAAATTCCCATAAATATTCAGATGAGCCGCGAATGCCAATCTGGATTGTCAATGTTGGATCCAGCACGCCTTCCAATACCGCGTGACGAAAAGGGCCACCATGATGGAAGCGGCAATTGTCAAAAGGGCCACCTGTATCGCAATGGGCGTCAATATGGATCATCGCAACAGGACGGCTTTTGCCAATTGCCCGCAAGATTGGCAAGGATATTGAATGGTCGCCGCCAACCGATAGTGGCTTAACCCCAGCATCAATAATTTGGGTTATAGTCTCTTCAATATCTTGGTGGCAACCAGTCAGATCATAGCGGCTACGAAATGGTACATCGCCAATATCAGCAAAATTCATCGCCATTTTGGGGGCGATTTTTAAAGCATGATTATAAGGTCCAACGCGTTCAATCGTTCTTAAAGCGCGTGGACCAAAACGGCACCCATTGCGGTTGCTAATCGCCAAATCCATCGGCACCCCAAGCAAGGCAACATCAAGATTAGTTAAATCTGGGGCGCTCCAATCGATTTGTCGATACGGCGCGTCTAGCAATGTGGGAACGCCAGCAAAAGGTGCTGCACGCGTGCCGCTTTTATTGATAACTCCCGCTGCAACTGCATTGAAATGCTCGTCATAGATCTTATTTTCGTTTTCGCCTCCAAAGCGAGCCCTTAAGGCTTCTAAAGCGTTTTTGTCCATTTCAAGGTTTTCCTGTTCTTCAAAATTAGATTTAATTTATAACAGCTTAGGTCAAATCTATAAGTTAAGTTTTGCCGGCCAATTTTAAATCGCTATCGATTGGGCATTGCTGCCCAAAATTAACATGGCTTGTTGAATTAATTTTTATATGTGTGCAGCACGGATTTTTCATTTTCAATCGGCAATGCCCAAACACATAGAAAAGTTATCAATGTAAGACCGCCGAAAAGCCCGGCAAATGGAACCCAATTGGTACCAAAATAATGAGCAAGCCAAACACCAATCATTGGGGTTGCGCCACCAAAAATTGCCCCGCAAAGCTGATAGCTCAGCGAAATACCGCTATAGCGCATTCTGACTGGAAAGGCGCGCGGTAAGAAAGGCGCGATCACCGCGTAATAGGCGCCAACAAGGAAGGTTGCCACCAAAATAGCAATGGCAATATTTATAGTGCTGCCTGAAACAACTAACAGCATCATTGGTACTGCCCAGATAACACCAAGCCCAGTCATGGTCATTAATAAACTACGCTCACTATAACGGGTTGCCAAAAATGAGCCAATAGGAAATGAAATAATTTCAACCACACCAACCCATGAAATAATATTGAGAATAGTGGATTTTTCTATTTTGAGATAGGTGGTGGTATAGTTAATCATAAAGGTAGTAATGAAATAAAAACCAGCAACGCCAAGGATACACGCACCAATGCCAAGAATTAAAGCTGTTGATTTTTTAGCTAATAATTCTTTAATAGGGATAATTTCATGGCTGGATTTGCTGTCAAGTTGCGCCTGCATTTCAGGGCTTTCATTAATGCCAAGGCGAATAATAAAAGCCAAAAGAACAAGCACACCACTTGCAAGAAATGGAATGCGCCAGCCCCATGACATTAAATCTTCAGTTGGCAAGTCAGAGACATAGCGAAAAGCAAGGGTTGCCAGTATAAGACCAACGGGACTACCATATTGCGGAGCGGATGCTAAAAATGTTCGCCATTTTTCGGGCGCATGCTCGGCGGCAATTAAAACAGCGCCGCCCCATTCACCGCCAACCGCAATACCTTGGATAAGTCGCAAAAATACCAGCAAAATAGCGGCATACATGCCAATAGATTCATAAGTTGGTAAAGCACCGATAAGGGTGGTAACGCCGCCCATAATGAGCAAAGTTATTACAAGGCTAAGTCGGCGGCCAAGCTTATCGCCAAAATGACCAAAGATCGCCGCGCCAAAGGGGCGTGCAATAAAGCCAACCGCAAAAGTACCAAGGGCCGCAAGATTGCCAAGATAAGAGCTTTCACTTGGAAAGAATAATTGCCCAAAAACAAGGGCTGCGGCAGTACCATAAATATAAAAATCATACCATTCAATGGCAGTACCTAAAAATGCAGCCAGTGCTGCGCGTATCGGTTGCGGTTTTCCCATAGGTTGTTCCTGTTGTTATTTTTATTAGAAAAATTTTTTACGGCAAAGAGGCAGGTCTATTGTTTAATGGGGTATCTGGGTGATTTCATTATGAAGCGTAAATAAAGGCATCATGCCATGGCAAAGCCTAAGCAATTCATGCAGTTTGTGATTTAAGGGTGAAATCAATAAGCGGTTTTAAGTGCCAATGGCAATAATATTTCTAAACCATTGGCGGCGGCCTAATGATTAAAAAACCTTAAAGCATTTGGTTGTTACAAATTTTATGTGATGTCTAAACATTTAAGTTGCCTCCCAACTTATCCGTAAATTTCCCAAATTACGAGTTCATCATATTGAACTTCATTCAGTATAGTGTATATTTATTTAAAATGAATAAATTGTCAATTGAGAATTTGAGCCAATGGAAAAAGAAACTGCCCATAATATTCCAGCCTTGCGCCGTGCCGCGGCAATCCTTGATCTTTTGGTTGATAGTGATGAATTGCTAAATGCCGCCGATATTGTAAAAAGGTTGAAAATCCCCAAAAGCACCGGTCATGGTTTGCTGCATGTAATGTGTGAATTGGAATTAATACAACGCAATATTGATGGTACATTTAAACTTGGTACAAAATTATCAAAATGGGGAAGCAGGTTTTTATCTAATGTTGATTTGGTTGATGCTTTTCATCAAATTGCCAGTGAACATTGCGACTTAGCACCGTATACACTGACATTATCAGTTCCTGAAGGGAGTGAGGTTGTTTATATTGCTTGCCGTAATAGCAATGCGCCCTTGGGATTTACTTTTAAAATTGGTATGCGTTTGCCAATTTATTTTACCGCAACCGGTAAAGCAATGATGGCAAGCTGGAGTGACGCCAAAATTAACACATTGGTTAAAACTCATGATTGGCCGCAACCGCTTACCCCATCAAGTACCCGGGATTTCCAAATATTCAAGACGGACATGCAAAATATTCGCAATAACGGTTATTCGATTGATAATGGTGAGATACGCGATGGCATGATTTGCCTCGGTGCAGCAATTAAAAACCATGCAAAGCAAGCAATAGCCGGTATTGCAGTAAGCTTAACTGAGCAAGAAGCAACAGCAACAACAATTGAACTTATTGGCAGTAAAATTAGCACAACGGCATTAAAAATATCAAAATTATTGGGCTATTATGCGTGATGTTTAAGTTCAATTCTTGAACTATTATCTGTGATAAAAGATAAAAACAATGTAAAATATATTGTTGTATTAAATTAATATTAACGCGAGAAAATACTTTGTTGAAATTACAAAATCACTAGAAAAATTTAATTTATATAATATAATAAAGGGGCAATATGTATTGAGCTCTCTTTTTTTATTTTATTATTAAGGTCTTTTTATATAAATATTAAATCTTGATAATAGCCACTAACATATAGTTTTATTAACAAAAATAATGATTGAATATATAGAGTGCAGTGAAAGGTGTTTTATGATTAATCGGCATTTCACCCAAAAAGATTTTGAAGAAAGAATATCCGCTGATTATGTTTTTTACTATTATAATCAAAATAAAGAATTGGATCATGATGATGTAAATAAGGTATTTTTAATATATTTAGAAAAGATCAAGGATAAAATAAACCCAGAATTTCATCCCTTTATCGAATATTCAAAGGAATTTTACTTTGGTAGCCATGTCGGTGATGAAAAATTTCTTGAGGAAAAAAGGATTGAACTTTGGAAAAAGATAGGGAATTATTCACAAAGTCGGTTTTATAATGAGGGAAGACTTGTTCTACATGTTTTATATAGTTTAAAAGCTTGTATTGCTTTGAACACCGATGAGCCAGAATATATGATTAGCCTTTTCTTTGCCGAAGCTTTGGATTTAGATGGAGATAATTGGCAACATATTGAACCATCTATTGCTCAATATTATGCACCAACTTTTATAGTTGAGGATTAATGCGGCTATGGGGTGAGCTTTTGTCTTTTTTGAAAATATTTATATAAAAAATTGAAAAATAACCCGGTAATTAGCCCCATCAAGCAAAAGATCAAATGTAATTCTAATAAAGAAATTAAATCTTTCAAAACGAAAATATCAAGACCCAAAAAGCTCAATTCGCATATAAATATACTATAAATAATTGCTACTATAAGGTTAATATGAGGTTTGAAAAACCAATAAAGCGGCAATGTAAGCAGGCAAAAAATAGCTGCATGTATGGCAAGCAGGCATATTTCAAAAAAAATTATAAATCCAAATACAATTGTATAGGAACCAAAATAACTTTTAATACCACCGGCACTACAGCCGAAAAACGCACAAAGAATAATCAGCGTTGCAATGATAATACACAGCCAATAGGCTTTCAAAAAATTACGCATTTTTCTTCCTATAGCTTAAAATTCTATCGAATAAAGATAGCATTATCTATTCTTGGTTTGGTAAGCCATTTATAAATAGCCCAAAAAATTAGCCCCGTTATAGCGCCAATCACCGTAAAAAAAATGGATATGATGTAAAATGGCACAAAACTCTTTACCACGTAAAAATATAAGAGGGTTGCATTGGCTAAGCCAATTGCTGTACTCCAGCTAAGGATATATAAAAATTTTAATTTAAAGTATTTTTGTAATATTAAAAAGAGCGGTATGCTTATTGCGACAAATAGACCTATATTAATAATAAATATTGCCAGAAATAAACCAAGAACTATCTTTATAACTAGCATCGTCATGCCATCATTAAGATCAATTCCTATTTCCTGGTTAAATGTAATACTAATTATAAAAGCTATAATAAGTAGGTTGGTTGCAAGGTAACTTAGCCAATAGGCAGAAATAAAACGCCACATAAATCCCCCTTAATAAATATGAACTTTGTTCAAAGTTTTATCCTTTTGCTTCATAAAGTCAATCTATTATTTTGATAAATTGGAAGAAGTAGGTTCAATGCGGAACGCACCTATTGGTTTTTGTTTTAAAATAGGCAATATTGCCTGAATATTTGGGTTTATTCAGCGCATGTGGGGAAAAAGATGTTGCAAAGGTTTTTACAAGGCTTTTGGGAGGTTCTATACAATCTATTTTGTAAAAGATCTGATCAACGCTATTTAAATAGTAAAAATTTCGCTGTGCATCATAGCCTTGCTGATGAATATGGCTCTCATTATCAAGATGTAAAAAAGCTGTTTGATTGTATTTTTGAAAATAGGCTCGATGATTTTGAGCAAGGCTATACAATTTTACGTAAAAATGACCAATTATTACAAGGCGGTGTTTTAAAAAGCGGTTTGGTTTGGCAAAGATTAGGTATTGAATTTGGGCGCTATCCGCTTGAGCAGTTGCAACAGGGACTTGCAGCAATTGGAAAATGGGCTGAAGAAAAGCAAAGTGCTTTTGGCTTTGGTCTTTATGCTTATTGTCTTCATCATGCTGCATGGACTGAAGGCGGCGATCATTATGCCGATGAAGCAAGCGAAGAAGAGATAGATGGCTATTTCCGCAATATTGTTCAGATGGAAGCGGCTCTAACCCGAGATGTTGAAGGCAAAGATGATTGTTTAATTTGGAATTTGGCCAATTATAATTATCATTCTGATGGCATTTGTGGTGTTAAGACATTAAATAAATTATTCAAAAAATTAATTGCCTTGGATCCTGATAATCTTAATCACTATTGCCTGCATGCTTTTAAATTATTGCCCCGCTGGCATGGCAATTCTATGCGTGACATGGATAATTTTGCCCGACAAGCAATTGAAAAAACCAAGGATAGATTTGGCAATGGCGTTTATAGCTTGATTTATCATTATCAATTTCGCCTAGCCGACCACGAGGTTGAGGATAGTTTTTGCGATTTAGAATTGTTAAATCAAGGCTTTGATGATTTATATAACCGTTTTGGCGGACAAATGATTGTAAACCGCCAAATAGCAACATTAGATTGGGCGCAGGATTATCGTCGGGCAAAAGAAATTATTGATACAAGATTAACCGCCATGACACCATTGGCATGGATGTCAGAGGATAGCGACGAAGGGCTTGAATTTGCCCGCGATACAATTTCTTTTATTGGTCTTTTAGAAGATGATGAAGAAGATGATTAAAAAACGCTGTTTTTAGTCCGTCATTTATCGTTTTGTTAAATTTAAAAAACGAACATATTGCAAAACTTTGATGGTCTATTCGATTTAAAGCATAAAAAGTGATGATAGAAGATAGGCAAGTATTTATTGTACTATCGTTTTAGCCCAAAATGCTGTTGCTTTATGCATTTAAAATTCAAAACAATTTAAAACGATTTAAAAAAAATACCTTTTTTGTCACCAAATCTTAATTGCCTAATATTTGATTTTATTAGCATAATTGCGTTTAATCTGGGACAATATGTCGCTTGACAGGTGCTGCAGATTCATCAACACTCTTATTTGGAGTGAGTGTAATCTGGGAGGATTCCATGACGTCAGCATTTGACAAAATTTATAATGAGTGGCAGCAACAGCCTGAACAATTTTGGGGAGAGGTTTCCAAACTTATTGATTGGTCGAGGCCATTTGACAAAGTTTTTGACAAGGATCAAGGCGTTTATGGCCGTTGGTTTACGGGTGGTAAAACCAATGCTTGCTATAATGCGGTTGATCGCCATGTTGAAAATGGCCGCGGTGAACAAGTCGCTGTTTATTATGATAGTCCGGTGAGCCATGGCAAGCGCGCCATTACCTATCGCGAATTGTTGGACGAAGTGCAGGCATTAGCTGCTTTCATGCAAGATCTTGGCATTAAAAAGGGCGATCGCGTTCTGATTTATATGCCGATGATACCACAAGTTTTCAACTCCGTTATGGCATGTACGCGTATTGGCGCTATCCATTCAATTGTTTTTGGTGGTTTTGCTGCCAAGGAACTTGCTATCCGTATTGATGATTGCAAGCCAAAACTTATTCTTGCCGCATCTTGTGGGATTGAACCTAATCGCATTGTGCCTTATCAATCCATGGTTAATCAAGCAATCAGCATGGCCGAGCATCAGGTAGAGCATTGTATTGTTCACGAACGCCCGATCATTCAAGAAAAGCCTGAAGGCTTATTTGAATTAAAAGAAGGTCGCGATTTTGATTTTGCCGTGGTGCTTAAAGAAAATATGGGGCGCAAAGTCCCTTGTGTTGAGGTGGACGCGACTGATCCACTTTATATTCTTTACACATCTGGCACTACCGGCAAGCCCAAAGGGGTAATGCGCGATGTTGGCGGCTATCTCGTGGCGCTTGCTTGGTCTATGGAAGCGATTTTTAACGTTAAACCGCAAGAGGTGATGTTTACCGCGTCTGATGTTGGTTGGGTGGTTGGCCATTCCTATATTATTTATGCACCACTATTAATTGGCGCAACTACGGTGCTTTATGAAGGTAAACCCGTTGGTACACCAGACCCCGGTTCATTTTGGCGTATTTGCGCTGAATATAATGTGCGCTCGTTCTTTTCTTCGCCAACCGCCCTTCGCTCGATTAAGCGTGAAGATCCCCATGGTGATTTTACCAAAAACTACCAATTACCCAATTTGCAAGCGATGTTTTTAGCCGGTGAGCGCGCCGATCCAGATACATTAAATTGGGCGCATGAGCTTTTTGACATTCCCATCATTGATAATTGGTGGCAGACCGAGACAGGCTGGCCAATTGCTGCAAATCCTATTGGCATTGAATTAATGCCGATTAAACTTGGTTCACCAACCCGGCCCATGCCCGGTTATGCCATTGATGTGCTTGATGATGATGGTCAAAAGCTGCCGCCCGATAGTTTTGGCAATCTTGCCTTCCGTCTGCCATTGCCTCCTGGCTGTTTGCCAACCCTTTGGCAAGCCGATGAGCAGTTTAAAAAAAGTTACCTTGAGCGTTTCCCCGGCTATTATAACTCGGCAGATGCTGGTTATATTGATAAGCATGGCTATGTCTTTGTTATGAGCCGCACCGATGATATTATCAATGTTGCGGGTCACCGTTTATCCACCGGCGGTATGGAAGAGGCTATTTCAGGTCATCAAGATGTTGCTGAATGTGCAGTTATCGGCATTAGCGACAAGTTAAAAGGACAAGTCCCATGCGGCTTTATTGTGCTAAAACATGATGTTAGCCGCGCCAATGATGTTATAGAAAAAGAATGTGTTGACCGTATCCGCGACATTATTGGCCCCGTTGCAGCTTTCAAGCTTGTGGTAACTGTGCATAAATTACCCAAAACACGCTCGGGTAAAATTTTGCGTGGCATGATGCGCAAAATTGCCGATGGCGAGGAATGGACAGTGCCAAGCACAATTGAAGACCCATCAACTTTGCAAGAAGTGCAGCAATTACTGATTGAACGCAATATTCGCCAAGTTGCTTGAAGCATAAAACACTTTTGACAACTCCCCTTTAGCGGCTATTCACCCCGATAGCCGCTAATGCTCTTTAAGACAATCTTATGCTCAGTACCTAGCACTATTTAATCGATTATGGTTAAAGTAATTTTGGCATACCCATCATATAATTTTGGATAATTGTTACACCATTATCACACAGGTTTTTTTAAAAAAATCCAAGAAAAGCATAGTTCCGACGGTCAGCCCGTCGCGATGCAGTGCGACCATGTTTAATTATATGCTTATTGTCTGGTAGGTATTTAATATCTCTTAAATATATTAAAAAACATAATCCATTAAGGTTACATTTTTCTCTTTAATCTTTTTGATGTTTTTATAAGGATATAAAAACTTTTCATAAACGGTTTCGATATTATCACCAATTTCTGGAAATTCTATGATATAGGCATTAAGTTTATTAATGAGATTCAACTCGGTTGCTTCATCTAAGGTTTCATACATTTTCGTCAACTGATCTGACGCATGATGATTTTCAAGCAATTTTGTCAATATGCTATTGATGATATCACTACTACAAAATGGAATGGACCCATCAGATTTATCCAAAAATTTTACGTGCTTAATTAACATAATCAGGGCATAAATCTCAGTTTGATCTAAAGTAACAGATTTGTCCAATTTTTGCATGCGGCATGGCCTTTTGTAATTCAATTTACAAAACAATCTTAGTAAATGATTTTGGCTGAAAAACGCAACAATGCCAATAGGCAAAAAAGTTGAGGCTTAACTATCTGGGCGTTAGCTATTGGCTGACGTATTTATATTTTCATTTCTTTTGTTATGAAAATATTACTCAAATCAACGGAATTATTACGATTGTCGCTATACACTTCTTTATATGTGTAACATTTTTCGCACTTTTAATTGTATGATATGGACCATTTGATCATTATAAACATAAGTTTCTTTTATTTGTATCATGGGCTATAAATATGCTTATGTGATTGCGTTAACCTTCTTTATTTATTTAAGGTCTATGGCCAAAACTTCCAACAGGTGATTAAAAGCTGTATTTAAGGTGAATTAGGTTCAACTACAGCATGTAATTTTTTCGTTTCAGATGCCCCCACGCTTAAAAGGCATAAGTGAGGAACTAAAATGTTTATTATAGATTTTGTTGAAGTGCAGTATAGCGATAATATAATCTTTATACCTTCCTATATTGTTGAGCCAATAAAACAATATGGTAGTATATCATTCATAAATCAGCTAGAGGCAGAAAATGCGGAAGGCATTGATAACCCTAAAGGATTTATCCAGTTTCAATGGGGAATAATAAAAGGAACCTCCGATTTTTATAATTTTGAATGTATTGCCTATGTTGGCGGCGCTCTGATGCTCAAACTTAAAGATGGTAAAGAGAATTATCTTTTAATTAAAAACTTTCCTTATGAAGAATATGAAAAATCGCGCAATTTATTTCGATCATGGGGGTTAGAAGTGCGAAATTAAATAACTGTAAATTTCAAGTCAGATTGTTTTTTATTTAATTGAAAATTTTTAATAATATAGCCTTATCATTAAGGCGAAATTAGGCCTATTTTGGGTTACATGCTAGTGTTTTGGGATGATAACTCATCAATTGAGATTGACTGATGGAAAGCGCCGCTTATCAACACAGCTTTACACTGCCTAACAGTGGAAAATAAGGTGATTTACTGCTTTATCACCAATAGTTTTATAATCTGATTAATAAAGTCACAATTTTAAGCAATTATTTTTTATCTTGGGCCGGCGCGAAAATCAAAAATAGAGCACGCTTATAAACAATGAAATGCCCCCCATCACTCGCTAAGCTTGTTCAATTTCAATTAAACTGCCGTCAAAGTCCTTGGGGTGGATAAAAAGCACCGGCTTACCATGGGCGCCGATTTTTGGTGTTCCATCGCCCAAAATACGAAAATTATTTGCTTTTAACTTATCGCGCATTGCCACTATATCATCAACTTCAAAACAAATATGATGCACGCCGCCATTGGGATTTTTGGCTAAAAAACCAGCAATGGGAGAATGTTCACCAAGCGGATATAATAGTTCAATCTTACTATTTTCAAAGGTGATGAAAACAACGCTTACGCCATGCTCCGGCAAATCTTCTATGCTTGATACTTCTGCGCCAAGCATTTGATAGCGTTTTGCCGCTTGCTCGAGGTTTGGAACGGCAATTGCCACATGATTAAGGCGGCCAAATTGGCTCATACTAAACTCCCCTTATGCTTTGTGGCAAATTGCGTTTTTATTCTAATCATTGCGCAATTTACCTTCCAAAAGATCAAGAATTTTTGCCGCTGCCTCTACCACATTGGTGCCTGGGCCGAACACTGCGGCAACACCATGGGCTTGTAAAAATTCATAATCTTGGCGCGGTACGACACCGCCGCATACCACAATAATATCACTACTGCCGCGTTTTTTGAGTTCTTCCACCAGTTGCGGCAACAAGGTTTTATGACCAGCAGCAAGGGAAGATACACCAATAAGCTGCACTTTTTTGGCAATTGCCATATCGGCGGCTTCATCAGGTGTTTGGAAAAGTGGGCCAGCAATAACTTCAAAACCAATGTCACCAAAGGCGGAGGCAATGATTTTTGCACCGCGATCATGGCCGTCTTGCCCCAGCTTTGCCACCATAATACGCGGTTTTTGGCCAATTTTACTGGCTATTTCGCCCATGCGCCTTTGTAAATGCTGATATTCTGGCTCATTTTTATAGGCTTTACCATAAATATTTTTCACAACTTTTGGCGTTGCAACATGATCGCCAAAAACTTTGCGCATGGCATCCGATATTTCGCCAACACTTGCCCGCGCCCGCGCCGCTTCAACTGCTGCTGCCAATAAATTGCCTTTGCCGCTTTTAGCAATATTTTCCAAGTCACTAAGGGTTTTTGCAACTTTGGCAGGGTCGCGGCTTTCGCGCATTTTGGTAAGGCGGGCAATTTGCGATAAGCGCACTTTGCTGTTGTCAATTTCCAAAATGTCGAGCGTGTCTTCATTTTCAAGGCGATATTTATTAACGCCAACAATTACCTCATCACCTTTATCAATCGCTGCTTGCCGCGCGGTTGCCGCTTCCTCAATCAAGCGTTTGGGCAAACCGTCTTTTACCGCCTTGGTCATGCCGCCAAGCGCTTCTACTTCTTCAATCAATGCCCATGCTTTTTGCGCTAATTCATGGGTAAGGCTTTCAACATAATAAGAGCCAGCCAAAGGATCAACCACTTTGGTGACACCGGTTTCATGGTTTAAAATAAGCTGCGTGTTACGGGCAATACGGGCGGAAAACTCGGTTGGCAGCGCAATTGCCTCATCAAAAGAATTCGTATGCAAGGATTGCGTGCCACCAAGCACTGCCGCTAATGCCTCATAAGCGGTACGCACAATATTATTATAAGGATCTTGTTCTTGCAGCGACACGCCTGAGGTTTGACAATGAGTGCGCAGCATTAAAGATGATGGTTTTTTAGGCGCAAATTCATGCATAATTCGCGACCATAAAAGCCTTGCTGCCCGCAATTTTGCCGCTTCCATAAAGAAATTCATGCCAATGGCAAAGAAAAACGATAGTCGCCCTGCAAATTGGTCAATATCAAGCCCTTTGGCAAGGGCAGCGCGTACATATTCGCGGCCATCTGCCAAGGTGAAGGCTAGTTCTTGCACTAACGTTGCACCAGCTTCTTGCATGTGATAGCCAGAAATTGAAATGGAATTGAATTTTGGCATTTCCTGTGCGGTATATTCAATAATATCGGCAATAATCCGCATCGAGGCTTCTGGCGGATAAATATAAGTATTGCGGACCATAAATTCTTTTAAAATGTCATTTTGAATAGTGCCAGAAAGCTGCGATCTTGGCACGCCTTGTTCTTCACCTGCCACAATAAAACTTGCCAAAATGGGGATTACCGCGCCATTCATGGTCATAGATACCGACATTTCATGAAGCGGTATACCATCAAAAAGGATTTTCATATCCTCGACACTATCAATGGCAACGCCAGCCTTGCCAACATCGCCAACGACGCGTGGGTGGTCAGAGTCATAGCCGCGATGGGTTGCAAGATCAAAAGCAACAGACAGGCCTTTTTGCCCTGCATTTAATGCTTTTTTATAAAAAGCATTGGATTCCTCGGCAGTGGAAAACCCTGCATATTGGCGAATAGTCCATGGCCGCCCCGTATACATGGTTGCCCTTGGGCCGCGCAAAAACGGATCAAGCCCCGGCAAACTATCCAATTCGGTAATATCGGCAATATCATCGGCGGTATAAACTGGCTTAATGTCAATGCCTTCTGCTGTGTGCCAGATAAGTTGGTCGGGTGAGCCTTTTAGTTCTTTTTCGGCAAGTTTTGCCCATTCATCGATCTTTAGGTTATTTGGCTTATGGGGCATTTAATTAAACTCCATAATAATTTGATCAACGGCTAGGCTTTGGCCAATAGTGGCGGCAATTTTTGTAACTTGACTTTTCTTTTCTGCCCGCAACATATTTTCCATTTTCATTGCTTCAACAATTGCTAGTGGCTGGCCTGCTTCAACCTCATCGCCTTCATTGACCAAAATTGCGGTAATCACCCCCGGCATCGGGCATAGCAACATTTTTGAGGTATCAGGTGGTAATTTCACGGGCATTATGCTGGCAAGTGCCGCCACATGAGGCTCGCGTATTCTTGCTAAAACATCAATACCAGCATAGCGCAGCCTTATTGCTGTGCCTTTAATTTCGGTTTTAACTGCGAGGATTAGCCCATCAAGGTTGAAAATACCAAGGCTCATGCCCGGTTGCCAGTCACTTTCAACGCTCATGGTTTCACCATCGTCAAAGTGCATCAATATGGTTTTATCGTCTTCTGTTATTTTGAGGTTAAACGAGTTTTCATCAAGACCATTAAGAGTAACCACCCAATCCTTGCCAATAATGCGGCGGTGATTATCTAAAGTTCCAGAAATCATGGTGGCGCGTTTTTGTAAAATGAGATTGATAAAACCTGCAATTGCAGCAAGGGCGCGTGCCTGCCCAGCATTTGGGGCAACACCATGAAAACCGTCAGCAAATTCTTCAGCAATATAGGCGGTGGTTAAGCGCCCTTCTTGAAAACGCTGCTGCCCCATAACGGCTGACAAAAATGGAATATTATGGCCAATGCCTTCGACCTCAAA
Organism: Bartonella sp. HY038; assembly: GCF_014117425.1. Taxonomy (NCBI): domain Bacteria; kingdom Pseudomonadati; phylum Pseudomonadota; class Alphaproteobacteria; order Hyphomicrobiales; family Bartonellaceae; genus Bartonella; species Bartonella sp. HY038. The sequence goes on along the minus strand of NZ_CP059726.1, from coordinate 147,803 downwards.
ACGGTCAAGCGCTTCACTCATCGCTAAAATGGCGCTTTGTCGATCTTTACCCCATGTCACTAATTTTGAAATCATTGGGTCATAATAGATGGATATTTCACCACCTTCATAAACGCCGGTATCATTGCGCAATTTTATATCATCCAAACCATCAATATGGGTTGGGGATTGGTAGCGGCTTAAACGTCCAGTTGAGGGTAAAAAATTGCGAAATGGGTCTTCCGCATATAGTCGACATTCCATAGCCCAACCATGCAATTTTACGTCGTCTTGAGTAAGCGGCAAGGGTTGACCATCAGCAATTTTGATCATTAGTTCGACAAGATCAAGTCCAGTGATAAATTCAGTGACCGGATGCTCGACTTGCAAGCGCGTATTCATTTCAAGGAAATAAAAATTGCGATTGCCATCAACAATAAATTCCACCGTACCGGCTGAATAATAGCCAACGGCGCGGGCAAGTGCTACGGCTTCTTCGCCCATGGCTTTACGGGTGGCACTATCTAAAAACGGCGATGGCGCTTCCTCGATAACCTTTTGATTGCGCCGTTGAATGGAACATTCGCGCTCACCAAGGGCAATAATATTGCCATGCTTATCACCAATAATTTGAATTTCAATATGGCGCGGTTCGGTGACAAATTTCTCGATAAAAATGCGGTCATCGCCAAAAGATGCTTTTGCTTCGTTTTTAGAGGCTTGAAAGCCTTCTCGGGCTTCTTCATCATTCCATGCAATACGCATGCCTTTGCCGCCGCCACCAGCTGACGCCTTAATCATCACCGGATAGCCAATTTGACTGGCAATTTTTACCGCTTCATCACTGTTTTCAATTAAACCCATGTGACCTGGTACAGTGGAAACACCAGCCTCATTTGCAAGTTTTTTACTGGTGATTTTATCGCCCATGGCACGCATGGCATTGGCGGGTGGGCCAATTAAAGTAATGCCGTTTTCTTGTAAACGCTCGGCAAAAATTGGGTTTTCCGACAAGAAACCATAGCCGGGGTGCACAGCATCGGCGCCGCTAATCTTAGCGGCTTCAATGATTTTATCGATGACCAAATAGGATTGCGCTGACGGTGAGGGGCCAATATGAATAGCTTCATCCGCTTCGCGCACATGTAAGGCGTTAGCATCCGCATCAGAATAAACGGCAACAGTGGCAATACCCATTTTTCGTGCGGTGCGAATAACGCGGCAAGCAATTTCACCACGATTGGCGATTAGAATTTTTTGTATCATTTTTGCCTCGGACAATGCGACAAAGTAAAAAATAAAAACACGATATTATCTCAACAATGAAGTGACGTGCTCTAAAGCGGAATGGTGTCATGCTTGCGCTTACGGCTCTCAACCTTTTTATTGCGCAGCGCTGCAAAAGCACGCGCAACGCGCTTGCGGGTTGAATGGGGCATAATCACTTCATCAATAAAGCCGCGTTCCGCCGCTACAAAGGGGTTGGCAAAACGGCTTTCATATTCTGCAGTATGGGCTGCAATTTTTTCCTCATTGCCAAGGTCGGAGCGGTAAAGAATTTCCGTTGCCCCCTTGGCACCCATCACTGCAATTTCTGCCGTTGGCCATGCATAATTAACGTCGGCGCCAATGTGTTTGGATGCCATCACATCATAAGCACCGCCATAGGCTTTACGGGTAATGACTGTCACCATGGGCACACTTGCTTGCGAATAGGCAAAAAGCAATTTTGCACCATGTATAATAACGCCATTATATTCCTGCGCCGTTCCTGGCAAAAAGCCCGGTACATCAACAAGGGTTAAAATAGGAATATTAAAAGCATCGCAAAAGCGCACAAAACGCGCACCCTTTCGCGCCGTATCAATATCAAGACAGCCGGCAAGCACCATGGGTTGATTGGCGACAACGCCAATGCTGCGCCCCTCAATGCGAATAAAGCCCGTGATAAGGTTTTTGGCAAAATCTGCTTTCACTTCAAAAAAACTACCCTCATCAGCAATGGTTTGGATAAGCTCTTTCATATCATATGGCTTGGTCGAAGAATCCGGAATAAGCGTATCAAGCTTCATATCAAGGCGTTGAGGATCATCAAAAAATGGCCGCACAGGTGGCTTTTCTTGGCTGTTTAAAGGCAAATAATCAAAAAGTAGGCGGATATTTTCAAGGGCTTCAATATCATTTTCAAAAGCACCATCGGCAACCGATGATTTTTGCGTATGGGTGGCGGCACCGCCTAGTTCTTCGGCGCTGACAATTTCATTGGTGACGGTTTTAACCACATCAGGGCCGGTCACAAACATATAGGACGAGTCCCGCACCATGAAGATGAAATCAGTCATTGCCGGTGAATAAACCGCGCCGCCGGCACATGGCCCCATAATCACCGAGATTTGCGGCACAACGCCAGAGGCTTCAACATTGCGGCGAAATACTTCCGCATAACCTGCAAGAGATGCGACACCTTCTTGAATACGCGCCCCGCCTGAATCATTAAGACCAATGACAGGTGCACCATTGCGTGCCGCCATATCCATAATTTTGCATATTTTTTGTGCATGGGTTTCAGAAAGTGATCCGCCTAAAACGGTAAAATCCTGCGAAAAAACATAAACTTGCCGACCATTAATGGTGCCCCAACCGGTTACAACGCCGTCACCTGCAAATTTTTGCTGCTCCATACCAAAATCTGTGCAGCGATGGCTAACAAACATGTCATATTCTTCAAAGGAATTGGCATCAAGCAAAACGTCAAGCCGCTCGCGGGCGGTTAATTTACCCTTTTCATGTTGTGACCTTATGCGCCGCTCTCCGCCGCCTTGGCGCGCATTTTCACGCCGCTCTTCCAATTGTTGCAAGATTGCCCGCATTATAACTCCAATCCCGTTAATATTTTTACGTCAAAAATAATTAGTCGGCTAAATAATATAATTGCCTTATACGTTGGCTCTGGTTTCGGCCTAAACGTCTTTAAATATCCCAACTAACAAAGTTAAGTGTGCAATGGCTAAAATTACATTGAGTAATTTAGCTTAATTCAATAATGAATACAGTAGTTTATAGTGTAAAGTTAAAATCAAAAGGGGTGGTATGCCTATCATTAATGACGATGCTTCTTCGTGTAACAATGCGCATTTGGCCTATTCTCCCTAAACCAATAGCACTCGTTAACTCACCATAAGCATACCAACCCTCGTGCCTCCCCGGCCAAACGTAACCTTTTAAAATGGCAAATCTGACAACGACTTTGTTTGCAATCAGACTCTCAGCCATATTCGCTTAAGAATCAAGGTAACAGATTTTTATAAATAATAAAGCTTGATTGTGTGCAAATGCATAAGTTATAAAAATGCAAATTGTAAATTGCAAAATTGTGAAAATCATGGCTATTGGTAAATTATATATTGGGCGCAAAGTGCGCAAATTGCGTGAAGAGCATCAAAATACCCAGATGCAATTTGCTGAGCGCATTGGCATATCAACCTCTTATCTCAACCAGATAGAGAATAATCAAAGACCAGTTTCTGCGGCTGTATTATTATCGCTAGCTGAAAAATTTCACATTGATATAGCAAGCCTTTCCTCTGGTGAAGATGACCGTTTGCTTTCAGCGTTAAGTGACACATTAAGCGATCCACTGTTTGAAAATAACCGTGCGAGCCTCCAGGAATTGCGGCTTATTGCTCAAAATGCCCCCAGTCTTGCCCGTGCGTTGATTTCTTGTCACCAAGCCTATCGGCTAGCATCGGAACAATTGGCAAGCAGTGATGATCGCTTGCAAACTAGCGGGCTTAGCGAAGTTTCGCCTTATGAAGAAGTGCGCGATTTTTTCCATTTTGTCGATAATTATATTGATAGCCTTGATAAGACAGCTGAACATTTGGCTGCTTCTATCGGCATTGGTGAAAATGATAATCACGCTGCTTTAATCCGCATTTTGGAAGAAAAATATCAAATATTGGTTCGTTGGGGTAGCCTTGACGACACTACTGTGCGGCGTTTTGACGCGATGAGCAAAACCCTAACCCTTAACCCTTATGCACCCTTGCAAACCCGTATTTTTCAACTTGCTGTACAATTAGCGCAATTTGAAACCGATGATCTTTGTGAAGAAATTATCAATAAGGCCAATTTTAAATCGCATGAAGCTGAGGAAATTTGCCGCATTGGGCTGCATAATTATTTTGCAGGTGCTTTGGTGTTGCCTTATATGCCATTTTTGCGCACGGCTGAATTATTACGCCATGATATTGAATTATTGGCCGCGCGTTTTGGTGTTTCATTAGAGCAAGTTTGTCACCGCTTATCGACTTTGCAACGCCCTGGCTCAAAAGGTGTACCAATCTTTTTTGCCCGTGTTGACCGTGCCGGCAATATTACCAAACGCCATAGTGCGGCTAAATTGCAATTTGCCCGCTTTGGTTCGGCCTGTCCAGTATGGAATGCCCACCAAGCTTTTGAAACGCCGGGTAGTATTATCCGCCAATTGGCTGAAACGCCAGATGGCGTGCGCTACCTTTGCCTTGCAGTGCAAGTGGTAAAGGGCAATGGTGGCTATCGCAGCACACACCCCCATTATGCTTTGGCTTTTGGTTGCGAAATTTCCAATGCTAAAAGCTTTGTCTATTGCGATGACTTGGATCTTGGCAATGGGGCAGCTTATGAAGCTATCGGTATTTCTTGCCGCATTTGTGCGCGTACAAAATGCGCCAACCGTGCCGTACCACCCTTAAAGCATCGTTTAAACATTAATCATGATTTGCGTGATGTTTTACCCTATACATTGGAGCAGATTGGATAAAATTTTGCCATAAAATCAATCCTGCGGCAATAAAACGCAAGCAATGCCATAATCGAAGAATAGGGATTATGCTATGATTAAGGTGGGTTAAAAGTCCCTAAAATTCGTTGTGGCCGATAAGGCATAATTTTCGAGGCGATAAACATGGCTAAAATGAAAGCAGCAATTTTTGTTGAAAAGAACCGTATTGTTCTTGATGAAAAGCCAATTCCAGATATTGGCCCGCAAGATGCGCTTATTCGCATCACCACAACAACTATTTGCGGAACTGATATTCATATTCTTAAAGGGGAATATCCCGTTGCTAAAGGCCTAACCATTGGCCATGAGCCGGTTGGCATTATTGAAAAACTAGGCAGCGAGGTCAAAGGATTTAAAGAAGGGCAACGGGTTATTGCAGGCGCTATTACGCCAAGTGGCATATCCAATGCCTGTATGTGTGGTTGTAGTTCGCAAGATGGCCCGGGCACAAAGCATGGCTTTCAAGCAATGGGTGGCTGGAAATTTGGCAATACGATTGATGGCGCACAAGCTGAATTCTTGCGGGTAAATAATGCAGCCGCTAATTTATGCGCTATTCCCGACAAGCTAAGCGATGAACAAGTGTTGATGTGCCCTGATATTATGTCAACCGGCTTTTCTGGGGCAGAGCGCGGCGGCGTTAAAATTGGCGATATGGTGGTGGTTTGGGCACTTGGCCCAATTGGACTTTGTGCTGTGGCTGGCGCTAAACTTTGCGGTGCAACAACGATTATTGGCGTTGATACAGTACCAACCCGCATGGCAATGGCCAAACAACTAGGTGCAACCCATGTGGTGGATTTTAAAGCTTGTAATGCGGTAGAAGAAATCATGCGCATTACCGATGGGCGCGGCGTTGATGTTTCGATTGAGGCTTTAGGTTTGCAATCAACCTTTGAATCTTGCCTTAATGTTTTGCGCCCTGGTGGTAAATTATCAAGCCTTGGCGTTTACTCGGATGATTTAAAAATTCCGCTTGCCGGCTACCGAGCAGGCTTGGGCGATATTGACATTGTTAGTGGTCTTTGCCCCGGCGGCAAGGAACGGATGCGCCGTTTGATGAGCGTGCTTGAAAATGGCGAAATTGATCTAAAGCCATTGGTAACCCATAGCTATAGCCTTGATGATATTGAAAAAGCCTATGAGCTTTTTGCTCATCAAGCTGATGGCGTGATGAAAATCGCGATTAAAACCGCCGCTTAAGGTCATTAAAAAAGAAAAAAGAGCATTTTCGCTTCATGGCGAAGATGCTCTTTTTGTATGTTTTTAATGCGTATAGCTTCACAGTGTCGCAAAACTACTCTATGGTCAAAACACTTGCGTTTTAAAAATGCCGAGATTTAAACAATTTAAAAATACAAGGATTTATCTGATGGGTTCAGCTTCAAATGACGCAAATATCGCAGCTCTTCGCAGTGAGGCCGAAAATGGCGATGCAAGCGCGCAAAATAATTTGGCGGTCATTTATGACGAAGGCCACGGCGTTGCGCAAGATAAGGTAGAAGCTGCTAAATGGTTTAAACTTGCCGCAGCGGAAGGCGAGATGAATGCACAGTTAAACCTTGCCAAAATGTATTTTGAAGGCGAAGGCGTTGCCTATGATTTGCAGCAATCTGTAAAATGGTTGCAGCTTGCGGCCGAACAAGGTCTAGCCGAAGCGCAATTTATACTTGGTAGTTTTTATGATACCGGTAAAGGGGTTGAGCAAGATAAGCAAGAGGCGGTAAAATGCTTACTCTTGCCGCAGAGCAAGGCTATGCAGAGGCTCAATGCGATTTGGGTGTGATGTATGCTGATGGCGATGGTGTCACCCAAGATAATAATGAAGCTGAAAAATGGTATAGTCTTGCTGCCGAGCAAGGCGATGTTGTTGCGCAATTTAATTTGGCAGCGCTTTATCATAGTGGAGCGTTAGCAACCAAAGACAACCAAGATGCTTTAAGATTATACCAGCTTGCAGCCGAACAAGGTTATGAATTTGCCCAATATAATTTAGCCTATATTTATGAACATGGCTTGGGCATTGACGAGGATATGCAAGAGGCTGAAAAATGGTATCGTTTGGCAGCAGAGACCGGAAATTCAGCTGCTCAATTAGCTATTTCTAAAATGTATCTTGAAGGCGAAAATGTTGAGAAAGATTTGATGGAAGCGGCAAAATGGGCGCGTCTTGCCGCAGAGCAAGGCGATGAAGAAGGGCAATTTGTTCTTGCATCCCTTTATGATAATGGCGATGGCGTTGAAGAAGACAAGGCGCAAGCGGCTAAATGGTATTTATTGGCGGCACAGCAAGGACATCCTGTCGCGCAATTTAATTTAGGCTACATGTATAGTGAGGGCGAAGGTTTGCCTCAAGACAAGGCGCAAGCAGCTAAATGGTATAGCTTAGCGGCGGAGCAAGGTGATGGTGACGCGCAATTTAATTTAGCTGAATTATATCAAAATGGTGATGGCGTAGAGCAAGATAAGGAAAAAGCCGCCCACTGGTACCGCTTAGCGGCAGAGTACGGCGACAGCGAGGCTGAAAAGGCATTAAAAGCCCTTTAACGATCACGCTATGAGCGGGGGTAAGGGTATCTTATTTACAAGGATATGTAACATTAGATTCAGAATAGATGCTGATGTAAAGGTACAAGGTTAAAAAATGCAGGGGATGATTTAATGGGTTCGCTTTCTAATGACGCGAATATAACTGCTTTACGCAACTTAGCGGAAAAGGGCGATGCAGAAGCACAATATCAGCTTGGTTATATTTTCTATAGCGGTGAGGGTGTTGCGGTTAATATTGAAGAGGCAGTCAAGTGGTTGCATCTTGCCGCTGATAATGGCTACGTACTTGCACAATATAATTTGGCCTCATTATACCAATATGGGGATCTTGTGCCGCAAAATTATGTTGAAGCCGCACGCTTATATCAGCTTGCTAGCGATCAAGATTATGCCTATGCCCAATTTGACTTGGCTTTGCTTTATGAAATGGGCTTAGGGGTTGATGAGGATAAGGCAGAAGCGGCTAGGCTTTATAAATTGGTGGCTGCAAAAAATTTTCCCAATGCACAGCTCTATCTTGCGCGTTTATATTTAAAAGGTGAAGGTGTTGCCTATAATGAAAAAGAGGCGGTAAAATTGGTGCGCCTTGCTGCAGAGCAGGGCTTTGCCGAGGCAGAATTTGTGCTTGGTAGCCTTTATGAAGAGGGAATTGGCTTAAAGCAAGACAGTGCGCAAGCAGCATTTTGGTTTTTACGTGCCGCTGAACAAGGGGAAGCTGCTGCCCAGTCTTATTTGGTTAAACTTTATGTTTCAGGCGTTGGTGTTGACTATAATTTACAAGAAGCACTGAAATGGTGTCGCCTTGCCGCAGATCAAGGCGATGTGGAAGCACAATTTAGTCTTGGTTGTTTTTATGATTTAGGCAATGGCGTTGATGAAGATAAATTGGAAGCGATTAAATGGTTTCGATTAGCTGGTGAACAAGGGCATGAAGAAGCCCAACATAATGTTGCTTATATGTATGATTATGCCGAAGGTGTTGCAGAAGATAAAGTGGAAGCTGCCAAATGGTACCGCCTTTCTGCGGAGCAAGGCAATGTTCGAGCTCAGGCAAATCTAGGTTATTTATATGGCGTTGGCGATGGTATTGCTAAAAACATTATTGAAGCAGAAAAATGGTACCGTTTAGCCGCAGAGCAAGGCGAACCCGCATCGCAATATAATCTAGGTGAATTATATCAAATTGGCGAAGCTGTAGGTAAAAATTTGGCGGAAGCTGAAAAATGGTATCGCTTATCGGCAGCACAAGGCTATAAGGACGCTGAAGAGGCGCTAAAAACTCTGTAGCATTATCAGCTATATATGCTTTACGGGTGCGGTATGGATTTAACAACGGCTAAAGCTAATTGAGGCTGAAGTAAAAAAGTCTATTTGCACCCAAATTGATTGTAATTAAAACATGGTTATTGATCGCTGACATGGAAATCTGGCTCTTCTAGCCATTCAAAAAATCCATTATCCCGAAGTTTGGTAAAAGCTTCATGATATTCATCGGTTTGTTGGATTTTTTGCATGTTTTCTTTTGCTAAAAATTTAGGATAATCGCAGTCCACCCGATCTTGTCCTATATTTTTAAAAGATCCAACCGCTTTAATAAGATTTTCATGGCATAACCCCTCAGACATTAAAACTATGACTGCTTCATAATATTTTTCTGGTAGTTCATCGCCAAATGTGTCTTTTAGTAATTTATAAGTACTTAATAATATTAAGTCATTCATTCTAAAACCTATGAATATTATTTTAGCCTCATTGTGCCTTTGCGAGTTCCTATTTTTATAATAGCCTTTTTAGCTCTTATGCGAAAGCCGATTCCCCGGCGTTATCGTTTCAATAATTGATTGGGCTAAAACTCATATTAGATGATTGTGAACTTGTGCCGAAGGACTGGTAAATGACCTTATCATCATTAATCACTTGGTGGCTAATTATATCAATAAGACGTATGAGCTTAAAAATTGCATGCCATTGAAAGACGCAAATCTTGATTAGAGTCTAAACTTTAGAACAATGTTACAGGACCATAAAAATTTGTAATGAAAATCTAAGTGCTAGCGCAACTTTTAGCATTAACTACTAAATTTTAGCTTTAGCTTACCAAAATAACCACTGTTTTAGAGCATGACGAGGCAAAAAAACCACATTGATTGTAGAAATTAACCTTTTAAAAAGAAATATGACATTTTTGTGTTGAATATTGGTCTGCGCTTATTCAAAAGAATGTATTAAGAATCTTTTTAAATAGGGGAAGTCTATGGCTGTCTTGAAAAACGTCAAACTTCATATCATAGCGCTGTTGGTTGTTGTGCTATGTGAAACCATTGGCACCATGAAATTTTCCATTGGCAAATTTGCTATTGTACTTTTTCCAATGCTTTTTGCCATGATCATTTCTGGCTTTATCAGTTTTCCAAAATGGAAAATTATTAGCTTTAAAGAAGGTGACAATGCGGGCAAAATGCTCACCGTGGTACTTATTCCATTAATTACCGCTATTGGTCTTGGTATTGGCCCCAATCTTCCCGAGCTTGCCAATGCAAAATTTGCCTTACTCATTCAAGAATTTGGTCATTTTTTTGGTACCATCATAATCGGTATGCCAATTGCGGTAGCGCTTGGCATGGGCCGTGAAGCCATAGGCGCCACCTATTCGCTTGATCGCGAGGGCAATATTGCTATTATTGCTGAAAAATATGGCCTTAATTCACCTGAAGGGCGCGGCGTTATGGCAATGTATATTTGCGGTACCGTTTTTGGCGCTGTGTGGATTGGCATTTTTGCAAGCGCAATTGCTAGCCTTGATATCTTTCACCCCTATGCTTTGGCAATGGGTGCGGGGGTTGGCTCTGGTAGTATGCTTGCTGCTGCATCAGGTTCAATCATTGAGTTTTATCCAGAAATGAAAGAGCAAATTCTTGCTTATGCAGGAGCTGCCAATTTGATGACCGGTATTTTAGGCATTTATTTTGCACTATTTATTTCACTTCCCCTTGCTGTAAAATTCTATCAACTTTTAAACCGCCTATTTGGTCGCAATAATAACAATGAAGGTGCGGTAAAATGAGTACATTTGAAGTTATTTGCCTTACTATTTTATGCGGGCTATTGATCGTTATTGGCCATTATATTGGCTATAGCGATGTTGATATAGTAGTTTCATTGACCGGTGTTGGAATTATTATTGGCGTTGGCATTTGCGGTTATATCATTGCAAAATTGCCATTGTTTAACATGTTACCGTCCATTTTATGGATCTCTGCGTTTGCTATCCTCGTATCAAGCCCAATTTTCCCTTATCACGAAATTATCACTTCCTATGTAAAACAAGTTCCTTTCTTGGCGATTTGTACGCCAGTGCTTGCTTATGCAGGGCTTTCCATCGGTAAGGATTTAGAAGCGTTCAAAAGAATTTCATGGCGCATTATTCCAGTTGCACTTGCAGTGATTGCAGGTACATTCATTTGTGCGACATTGCTTGCCCAATGGGCATTACATCTTGAAGGCGCAATTTAAACTTTAAAGCCAACAAGATATTTTTGGAGGTGTTATAATGAATAAAGAAGAACTGAAAAAGAAAGTCTGCGCAGCAATTGAAGCGCGCCGCGATGATATTCTTGCCCTTGGCCGCGCCATTTATCATGAGCCGGAGCTTGGCTATAAGGAAGTTAAAACTGCTGCCAAAGTAGAAGAAACCTTTAAGCGCATGCAATTGCCTTATGAAAAAGAATTGGCGCTCACCGGTGTAAAAGCTCGGTTAAAGGGCAAAAATTCTGATCATAGTGTTGCTGTCATTGGCGAATTAGATGCAATTATCTGTCATGAACACCCAAATGCAGATGAACTTACGGGCGCTGCCCATTGCTGCGGGCATAATGTGCAGATTGCTACAATGATTGCGGTTGGCATGGGTTTGCAAGATGCTGATGCCATGGAACATTTAAGTGGCGATGTGGTTTTATTTGCTGTTCCGGCCGAAGAATATGTCGAAATTGCCTATCGCAATAAATTGCGCCAACAAGGCAAGATTAAATATCTTGGTGGTAAGGCTGAGCTTATCCGCCTTGGTGCTTTTGATGATGTTGATATGGCCATTCAAATGCATGTTGTGCCCGATAATAAGCATGAGCGTTATTTACAATTATCAACCACTAGCAATGGCTTTATCGGTAAATTAATCACCTATAAAGGTCAACCTGCCCATGCTGCCGCCGCGCCTTATGAAGGTGTTAATGCTCTTAATGCCGCTATGATGGGCATTATGGGGGTTAATGCTATTCGTGATACATTCAAAGATCAAGACAATGTGCGCTTTCACCCAATTATCACTAAGGGCGGAGATTTGGTTAATGTTGTGCCAAGTGATGTGCGCATGGAAAGCTATGTGCGTGCTGCCAACATTGACGCGATGATTGATGCCAATAAAAAAATTGATCGTGCGTTAAAAGCTGGTGCAATGGCAATTGGTGCGGAAGTAGAAATTGAAGATCTTCCAGGTTATTTACCGCTTAATAATGATGGCAATATTAATGCGTTTTTTGAAAAAAATGCCGAGGAATTGGTAGGTAAAGACCGTGTTCGCCAAGGTAAGCACATGGCAGGCAGTACCGATACGGGTGATTTATCGCAAATTATACCACTTGCCCACCCCCATGCCGGCGGCATTGAAGGCACTTTGCATGGCAAGGATTATAAAATCTTTGATGAAGACACCGCTTATATTCGCTGTGCACAAGCTATGGCGATGACGGTGATTGACTTGCTTTATGGTGATGGCGAAGGCGCACAGAAAGTAAAATCTGATTTTAAACCACAGCTTACCAAAGAAACCTATCTAGAATTGCTCGAATCTTTTTCAAGCAATTAAGATGAATAAGCGGTAAAGGCATGCACCTTTACCGCTTTTTTAATTCAACTTTTTTTACCTTCGAATATTTTATTTTGCCAAAATTTTCATCTGCACTAAACTCGATCAAGTTAAAATCTTTTGTTAGTTTTTCGCGCTTACCCTTTACCAATCTCTTAGCCGTTCACTTAAAGTCATCATCAAGCACCGATGATTATCCGACATCAGCACAAATAAGATGAATTTTATAAACTTAAAGCTAAGTTGATTTGCTATATTTTCAATAAAAAGTGGATATCCTTTAATAATACACCAATTAATTTTCCAAATGGTAATTCTTTATTTTACTAATAATCTAAATTAATGGCATTACGGCCTTGCGTATTATTAACGTCAAATTCAATTAGAGCTGCTTTTTATCTAGCAAAATTAAAATAATATTTACAAAGTAATGGCGCTCTTTAATTTTTATTAATATCATCGCTTTTATCAAAAATTTATAGTCAATGTTAATAAAATCTATTACAGACTAAAACACACCGGTTCATTTTCTAATATTCCGGTGTAAATGCTTTATAAATTTAAGGTTATGCAATTAAGGCGCAATTACATGAACAAACAAGAGTTAAAATTTGAGTATGGGATAAGGTTAATTGCCGATGATACAATCATTAAGGCAGAGTCTATCGATACTATTTATTCGCCCTTTTTTAATGAAAATGTTTTTATTATTTTAAATCCTGAAAGCGACCCTAATCGTTTTTTAAATCAACTGGTTACGGTAACCATTTGGATTAATGGCAGTGAAATCACTGAATATCTTGTCATTAAGGCGATTGAAAAATTCAATAATGGGTGTGTTTTACGCTATACTCGTCATGATTGTGATTATGAAGAAAATCTCTGTTCATTTGCAAAAGATCTATATTTGTATAAGGATCCTAAACAAAAAATATGGAAAGGCTTTAATACGCTACAAAAGATGCAATATCTTGCCACAATGCTTGCGACCGTATCATGGAAACGGCTAATTTATCCTAAAGAAATAATTTTAGATGGTAATGAGATTGATGGACATTATGATTTTTATTGCGAATTAGGATTTTTGTTAAATTTTAATCAATGGGGATATTTTGGATGGAACCTTAATGCCCTTGATGATTGCCTACTAGATTTACCAAAGGATACAACGATAATTTGGAAAAACTATAATCGCTCTCGTATGTTAATTGATACCAATAGCAATTCGGCTACAGGGGCTGAAATATGTGTCTATTCATCAAGTGGAAAAAGTCACGCCGATTATATGTGCGAAATTTTGAGTGAATATATAAATTTTGAAAGAATAGATTAAATGTCAATAAAGCCTTATCATTTTTATACAATTACAGCCGACGCGCCTTTCATGTTGGCCGAAAATATTTTTATTAAAGGCAATATTGATGATGAATTTTGCTTTATATTACTTCATAATTACACAATGGAAGAAGTAATTGATATTAAAAAAGATGGTATTTTTGTTAAAAATATTAGCAAACCTTTTAGTAATAAAGTTTTTTTAAAAATAGTTGATGCCAGATTTGAAGGCAATATTGCATCATTAAAAGTTTCAGCTATTGATCTTGAATATTTATTGATTGATAGTTTCGGCAATGATTTGCTTAAATTATCAAAAAGCAATCCCGTATATCTTACTCAATCGGATAAATGGAAACGCTATTATTTGATGACAATTTACGCAAAATTTGGATTTGTTCAACCTAAAGAGAACGAAATCACCATACATGGTGATCGCATTTTCAGTGAGCTTGATTTTTGCTGCGAGGTGGGCTTCGGCATTTATCATCAATGGGGGTTCATAGGCGATAGTTGTGGGATGTTTAATGGATTTTTAGATGGTCTTGCCGATGAAATAACCTTTGTTTGGCAACATCATGATATTTCCCAAAAGAGGTTATCAACACCAACCAATAACGGTCATACTCTCTTGGAAAATTTGGACATGGCGATATTGGATAAGCACAAAATTATCTATTGTTAAAACTGCAACCAGCTTGAAACGTGCTATAGTTTTTTTGAAAAAAGCATTTTGGACTTTGATTTAGGAGCTGGCAAAGATAGCTAAAAACTATATTGCATAATTCCATCGAAATAAAAATAACTTTAATGCTCAAGGTCAGATCCCTTTATTACAATTGTTAAATAAGTCTGCCTTGTTAAAATAGCTTGTAAATGGCAAAATAATTTGCTCATTTAACAATAATAGGTGGATATCTTATTCTGCTACACCATTTGATTTGCAAAAGTGCTAAAAAGTATTTTAGAAACTTCTGAATTTCATTACACTAAAAATATTTCAATTCACTAAGGCCTTGATATCGCGGTTAGATATAGAGTTACCCATTAAGGTTAAATTGATATTCGCGGCCTGTAGATTAGTTGGTAAATATGAGCATATTGAATAGCCAATGGGATACTCGAAAAATCGGTAATGCCGTTATTATTGGGTCAGTTAATATTGATATTGCTGGTCGCTCTCATCAGCCGCCAAAGCCAAGTGATTCAAATCCGGGTAAAATTAGCTATAGCTCGGGCGGCGTTGGCCGCAATATTGCCCATAATCTCGCGCTTTTAGGTGTTGATATTTCTCTTATCTCGGCAGTTGGCAATGATGTTTATGGCGATAATATTGTAAAAACAACTGCGCAAATTGGCGTTGACATGACGCGCGTCATGCGTTTTGATGGTGAAAACACCTCAACCTATCTCTCAGTGCTTGATGAACACGGCGAAATGGTTATTGCTATTAATGACATGGATATTGTTCGCCGCATTGATGAAACCATGATTGCAAGCCATATGGATGCGATTAAAGCCGCGAATATTGTGGTGGTCGATTGCAATTTGGAACAAACAAGCCTTGATTGGCTGTTAAACCAGAAAGATTTGCCAACTATTTTTGTTGATACGGTCTCAGCGCATAAATGCACTAAAATTCAAAATCTTTTAGCCAATATTAACACGCTAAAACCCAATTTATTAGAAGCACAAACATTGAGCAATATTGCGTTTCATCAACCAGATGACGCATTAAAAATTGCCGATTGGTTTCATGAACAAGGTTTACAAAATCTTGTGCTCAGTGCAGGCCAATTGGGGGTATTTTACAGCGAAAAAAATGGTGCTAATGGCTGGTTGCCAATTATTAAAACGGATATTGTCAATGTTACTGGCGCAGGCGACGCAATGATGGCGGGGCTTGTTGCTTGTAAATTGCAAAACATGCCTTTGCCAAAAGCCGTTCATTTTGCTCAAGGCTGCGCGTCTATGGCATTGATGAGCCCATTTACCAATAATCCAGATCTCTCATTCAAAAATGTTTTAAACCTCTTGGAGTTATCCCATGTCTATGATGCCTAAGGCTGCTATTTCAGACGAATTTCTTGTCATCTCAGACGAAGTAAAGGCAGCGCTTGCTGCCAATGCGCCGATTGTTGCTTTAGAATCAACGATTATTTCTCACGGCATGCCTTTTCCGCAAAATGCGCAAACGGCATTAAAGGTGGAGGAAACCGTGCGTGCCAATGGCGCAGTACCTGCGACCATTGCAATTATTGCCGGCAAAATGAAAGTTGGTCTGTCGCGCGAAGAAATCGAGCTTTTAGGTCGTGAAGGCCATAAGGTTGCTAAAGTCAGCCGCCGTGATTTGCCGTTTATCGTTGCCGGTGGTCTAAATGGTGCAACAACCGTTGCTTCGACCATGATTATTGCGGCTATGGCGGGCATTAAAGTTTTTGCAACCGGCGGCATTGGCGGTGTACATCGCGGTGCAGGACTAAGCTTTGATATTTCAGCCGATTTGCAAGAACTGGCTAAAACCAATGTTGCGGTTATCTGTGCCGGTGCAAAATCCATTCTCGATTTAGGATTAACCACTGAATATCTTGAAACCTTTGGCGTGCCGCTAATTGGTTATAAAACCAAATCCTTGCCTGCATTTTTCACCCGTACGAGCCCCTTTGAAACCAGTGTTCAGTTAGACAGCGCAAAAGACATTGCCAAGGCACTTTTTGTCAAATGGCAAATTGGTCTTGAAGGTGGCGCGGTGATTGCCAATCCAATTCCGCAGCAATTTGCAATGCCAGAAGAACGCATTGCTGCGGCTATTGACCAAGCTGTAAAAGAAGCTGATGAACAAGGCGTGATTGGAAAAGATAGCACGCCATTCTTGCTTGCCCGCGTTAATGAACTAACTGGCGGTGATAGCCTAAAATCCAATATTGAACTGGTTTTCAATAATGCAATTTTAGCTTCTAATATTGCTAAAGAATACCAAATAATCAGCGCTTAGTCATTCATTTTAGTTTTTTTCCCCCCTTTGATGACAAGGTTTTCAAAGGGGGGAATAAAACAGGCTTTGAGCATGGTGGTGCACCCGTGCTAAAGAGAAGAGGGAAATAATATGGACATTATCCGCAGTCTTATCGGTATGTTTTTCTTGCTGTTTATCGGCTTTTTATTTTGTAATAATAAAGCAAAACTTAGCTACCGAACGGTTATTGCTGCATTTCTTCTGCAAGTGATACTTGGCGGCATCATGCTTTATGTACCGGCCGGCCAAAGAGCTGTTGAATTTGCCGCACGTGGCGTCAAAGCGGTCATGGATTATAGCGATGTTGGCGCGGTTTTTATGTTTGGTGGATTAGCTCAAGATGAGCCGATGAAAGCCACTTTTGGCGAATACGGTCATATTTTCGCGTTCCGGGTTTTGCCAGCGGTTATTTTTGTAACATCGTTGATTTCCATCCTGTATTATCTGCGGATTATGGGATTGCTGATCAAAATTTTGGGTGGATTATTCCAGAAAGCCCTTAAAATTTCAAAGATTGAATCTTTTATTGCGGTGACTACCATTTTTCTTGGTCAAAATGAAATTCCTGCCGCAGTTAAGCCTTTTGTTAAGCAATTAAACCGTAATGAATTATTTACCGCTATGGTAAGCGGTATGGCATCGATTGCTGGCGCCATGCTTATTGCATATGCTGGTCTCGATGTACCAATTCATTATTTGCTCGCAGCATCCTTAATGGCTATCCCTGGCGGTATTTTATTTGCACGGCTTTTAAGTCCGGCCACTGAAGAATCTGTTGTCACATTTGATAATCTTGAATTTTCAGATACGCCAGCAAAGACCATTATTGAAGCCTTGGCAAATGGTGCTTTAACTGGTTTAAAAATTGCAGCAGGAGTTGCAACGGTTGTGATGACCTTTGTTGCAATGATTGCCTTATTAAATGGTATAGTTGGCGCGATTGCCAGCCACCCTTGGCTTGGTTATGAAGGGGTAACAATCCAAGGCATGCTGAGCTATGTTTTTGCACCACTTGCCTATATTATGGGGGTTGACTGGGCCGATGCGGGCAATGTTGGCAGTCTAATTGGCCAAAAATTGGTGATTAATGAATTTATTGCCTATAAAGAATTACAAGCCATGCAGGTTTCGGCAGTGTTAACCGATACGCGCTCTATTGCCATAGTAACTTTTGCCCTTTGCGGCTTTGCTAATTTTGGTTCAATTGGTGTTATTATTGGTGCATTTTCTGCCGTTGCACCAGAACGTATCTCGCTCATTGCACAGTTAGGTTTAAGGGCACTTTTTGCGGCAACGCTGTCCAATTTGATGAGCGCAACCATTGCCGGTCTTTTCTTATCTATAACGATGTAAGCAAGTTTAAGCGCATTGATACATTTAAAGGCCAAGTTTCAGCTTGGCCTTTTTGTTTGCTGTATTTTAGCAAATACTAAGTAAAATATTACCAATCAAACAATTACCGTTTCGTCAATCAAGCCTTTTTCGTACAAATATTCTTTAAACACTTTGGGAAATTGTAAAAAAGCTTCTTCTTGGGTGAAATAAATATAATTCATAAGCCCTACCCAATGGTGGCTATTGGATAGGCCATGCTTGGTTGCAAGCCATGTGATAAAATCATAATTATCAAAAAACGACAAATCCTTACCAATGTTATATCCTGTAATAAAGCAACAAAGATGATCTAAAGTGGGGTAGGTGGGTAAATACATACCGGGGCGCTTATAGATATTATCAATAAGTTGCAAAAATTCATTCAAAGCTTGGCTGTTCTGCTTGTCAGTCATAATTTAATTGCTTGTATCTGCCGCTTTTACATTTTGATCATATGGCTGAATAGAAAAATCTATATTGGTACTTATAAAATACAAATCGCTATCTTTAAACTTTTCTATATTTTTAAGCTCTTCTATTGTATTGGGACTGTCCAAATTGATATAATGTAGCCCGTTCATTTTATAATATTTTATACCATCATATATGACATTATAACATATATTTTTAAATATATTAAATCTTCCCTCTTGTATTTTTTTGATGAAAATTTCTAATATAATCCAGTCATTTTTTTCGTTCCGCACCGTTGCGATAATTTTAACATTTTCTAACTTATCGCAAAAATTAATATCCCTAATAATGCCATCATAGCCATAATTTATTTTTTCTAAATAAGTGTCTAATTCCATTTTACCTCCTATTGGGCTAATAATGCGGTCTTGCTAGCTGTTATGCGTCGTTATATTCATTGTGTTTTTACTAAGCTTTTAAAAGCAGTGGCTAACGCTAATATTATTGCATGTAAAATTTTGCAAGTAAGGCGTGTTCTTCGTCACAAAGACCTGGAAATATTTCACTTTCAATTATAACTTTATGCTTTGTTTCAAGTATTTTAATCAGATAATCGCTAATGGCCGATAATTCGGCATCGGTTAATATATGACTTGTCACCACCACAGCTAAATGGATTTTACCATTAATTTCTGGGTTTTCACAATCAAAGCAGCCAGTATAAAATAATTTGACCGACCAAAAACCTTGATCCAAGTTCCAATAAGTGTCGTTTAGATAATAACTGCTATCATGCTCATCAATATTAGCGATATTGAGTTTCTTGGTCAAAAGTTCCAATATAGCCAATGTCTCCGTATGATTTTTAACATTTATAATAAATAGATTGCCGGTTAACATTTGGGTTTTCCATTTTTATGACAGTTGAACAAAACAACGATTTCGAACTTTTTTGACATAGTAAGATAAGTTTTTGAAAATTAAAAGGAACTTTTAAGCGTTTCACGGGTTGGATTAACTTAGGTAAAATTTTTTATAAAGGATCGACCGAATAAGGTTTGATCAAAAATTGAAATTTTTAGCTAAGACAGCAAAATGCTTTTAAAAGGAATTGTTATGACTGAGGAAATTACCAAGACACCATCTAGCGAAAAAAAGGCTAATGGTGAAAATAGCCTAAATGAACAGACAATGCCAAAAAATCCAGTAGATGCCTATCCGCAACCAAGCTATCCTACCGAAAAACAGGATCCGCCGGGATTAGCTTCTAAAATGAACCCGTTACCTGACCACGGTGAAGAATCTTATAAAGGTTCTGAACGTTTATTAGGCCGCAAAGCTTTAATTACCGGTGGTGATAGTGGAATTGGTCGTGCTGCCGCAATAGCATTTGCACGCGAGGGTGCAGATGTTGCAATTAATTACCTTCCTGCAGAAGAAAGCGACGCTAAAGAAGTTGTTGCATTAATTCAAAAAGCTGGACGTAAGGCCGTTGCCATTCCAGGCGATTTAACTGATCTTGCTTTTTGTAACGAGTTAGTTGAACACGCTGCCAAAGAACTCGGTGGTTTAGATATTCTTGTTAACAATGCAGGTCGCCAACAAGCCACTGCCTCTCTTGCTGATTTAACCGATGAAGCATTTGATGCAACTATGAAAACAAATATCTATGCTCCCTATCGTGTTACAAAAGCGGCATTAAAATATATTCCAGCAGGTGGTTCTATTATTATAACTGCATCTGTACAAGCTTTTGATCCATCTGGGAGCTTATTTGATTATGCACAAACTAAAGCTGCTAATGTTGCTTTTGCCAAATCATTGGCCAAACAGCTTGGCCCCAAAGGTATTCGCGTCAATGCTGTGGCACCGGGTCCTTTCTGGACACCGTTACAGCCTTCTGGCGGCACACCTATGGATTCAATCCCGCAATTTGGCGGTCAAACTCCGCTTGGAAGAGCTGGCCAACCAGCTGAAATAGCGCCACTTTATGTTTTACTAGCAAGTGCTGAAGCAAGTTATTGCTCCGGACAAGTGTTTGGTGCAAGTGGCGGAACTGGCATGGATAGTTAAGGCATTTTATTTATTAATCTTACAATGCCGTGCAATTGCGTAAATATGAAGTGATTGCATTAATAAGAGCGATTTGCTAAAAAACGCTCTTATTTTTTTAAATAAATAAAAATCATGCTATAAATTTCATTCCTTAAAAAATCCGCTAATATCATAGGCATCATAAACATCATCGTAATATTCTTCCCAATCGTCAGGTAATTTTACGCAAAATTTGTCATCATTCCAAAACCACTCTAATTGATAATTACTGTCAATAACCTGTTGCTTAATATCATCATATACAATAATGCGCGGTTGATTATCCATTGTATAGACATCATCAAGCTGGCATAAAATTTTATCAACATTGCTTAAATCACTATGAATACGCATAATATAACCAAAGTAATTTTTTATGTTATCTTTTAATATTTTTTTCTTATAAACTTGTTCGGCAAAATAAAATTCACCATGAAGGGTTATATCCAATTGCCCATCATCAAGGTTGGGAAATTTTTCTTCGCTAATAGCAATTGGCCTTAACTCATTTTGTTCATCTAAAAAGTCGAAATAGTCCTCGTCGCTATCCGTCAAAAGACTATATTTATAAGCGATAGGTGTAACCTTTTTTATCAATTCCTCACGAGAATTTTTACATATGAATGCTAAGGTTCTTGACATATTTCCCTCCAAAAATCAGCTTGTTGTGACTTGATTAAATATTAGCGCATTTTCCCCATAATTTATTTCCTATAACCCAATTTAAAGCTATGAATTTTTTAAATTAGGCGTAGAGTTAAGCTACAAGTTACACATCAAGATGACAATTGTAAAACGATGTTCATCACAGTGGTGCAATATTGCTCTGCCAATATGTGATTGAGGGTGCTTTTACCCCATTTCATAAAAGCAAGCCTTTTGTATTGTCGACCAGTTTTAGTCGATAAATTTTATAGTCAAAAAGAAAGGACATAAAATGATCACCACCACAATTTTCCCATCACGCTATATTCAAGGCCCTAATGCTTTATCGCTGCTTGGTGAAGAATTGGCGCGTTTGGGGAAAAAAGTTCTTCTGCTTGAAGACCCTTTTGTTGCTAAAGACTATAATGATGTAATTAATCAAGGACTAGGCGATAAGGTTCAATCGGTGATTGAAGTCTTTACGGGTGAATGTTGTGATGAAGAAATTGACCGTTTGGCAAAGACTGCAGGAATTGATGTGGTTGCAGGTATTGGCGGCGGCAAAACCCTAGACACCGCAAAAGCAGTTGCTCATGCGTTAAAAGTACCTGTCGTTATTGTGCCAACCTTGGCTTCAACCGATGCGCCTTGCAGTGCCTTATCGGTTATTTACACCCCAAAAGGCGAGTTTGCTCGTTATTTGTTTTTGCCAAAAAATCCTGATCTTGTTTTGGTAGATAGTGCCATTATTGCAAAAGCACCAGTACGCTTTTTGGCTGCCGGCATTGGTGACGCGCTTGCCACTTGGTTTGAAGCTGAATCTTGCCGCTTGTCAAAAGCCAATAATATGACTGGCCGCCCAGGCTCAACCACTGCCTATGGTTTAGCACGGCTTTGCTTTGATACTTTGCTTGAATATGGCCCACTTGCCTACCAGTCATGCGAAGCTGGCGTACCAACGCCCGCCCTTGAAAAAATCATTGAAGCCAATACTTTGCTTTCCGGTCTTGGTTTTGAAAGCGGCGGCTTGGCTGCCTGCCATGCGATCCATAATGGCTTGACGGTATTGCCAGAAACCCATCATTATTGGCATGGTGAAAAAGTAACGATTGGTGTGTTAGCATCCCTTATCCTAACTGATAAGGACGCAGAACTGATTGATCATATTTTTGATTTTTGCGAATTGGTCAATTTGCCAACCACCCTTGGCGATATTGGTCTTGGTGATGTTAGCGACGCCGATTTGATGAAAGCAGCCGAAGCTGCAACGGTGGCCGGTGAAACCATCCATAATGAGCTAGGCACAATTACCGCACAAATGGTATTTAATGCGCTTCGTGCAGCTGATGCCATTGGCCGGGAGCGCCGCGGCGAATAGCATATAGTTTTGCACCATTAAATGGTTAAATAAAGATAATAACAGCGCGTTGGTTTTAACATCAATGCGCTTTTATTATTTTATGCTAGTTTGTGGATATTGCTCTTAGCTAGTAGGTATTGCAAGTCCGGTTTTAATCCGCTCCATAGCTACAAAAGTCCGAAAGCTTTTAACATTATTATTTTCAAAAAATAATTCGCGGGTTAATCGCTCATGGTTTTAACCGTAATAATTAAGATAAAATCAGCATCCCCTGTCACATAATAGCATTGTTGCACTTCTGGTGCGGCATGAAACGAAGTCTTTGCACTTTCATAAAGGTCAAGCCTTTCGCTTTCCATAGATACTTGCGTAATGATTGTTATGCATTGATCAAATTTTGTTGGGTCCAATAGAGCAATATTGCATTGGATAATGCCAAAATCCTCAATTTTTTTGATACGTCTTTGTATGGCTGGTGCAGATAAATGTACGGCCTTTGCAATTTCCCATTGTGGCATTTTATTATTGGCTTGCAAAATATCCAATGTTTTACGGTCAAACTCATCTAGCTCGATTAAGGGGCTTTGCATAAATAATTCGCTATTCTAAGGAATGATAAGTAATTCTTGCAAGTAACTTGAATTATTAAAAGAGATTAATCGATATTTTTAATTTGGGTCTTGCTTAGTTAAGGGAGGGTAACCTTAAATATTATCGAAGGATTTTTGCTTTATCGGAAGATCGGTTATTAAATTTCCATTCACATTTTTTAAGATAGAATATGATAAAAGGTCTTTACATTTTTAAATCTTATCAAATACTATACCACATTATTCTTGTGACATTATGTGGGTGGCTTATGATAAATTTTATGAAAATCTATTGTTTAAGCTTTTTTATTAGCATCATGGTTTTGCCGATTGCTAGCTTAATATATTTGATTGACATAAATGATTATTATTCAAAAAACCTATTTATAGAGGCGGTTTATCCGTTTTTTTTAATAGTTGATGTTTACTTGCCAATTATAAATTTAATACTATTAATTTGCGTTGCTTTGCCACTTTATAAATTTTTTAAAAAAGTAAAATACCAACAAACATTGGTTATTTTTATTTATACGCAAGTTATAACTGCACTATCGTTTCTGTTAACTTTTATATGGGGTGATTACTTGCATGATAGCGAGGCTGGACTATTGGGTTTTTCATTTATTACTTCGTCGATTATGCTAGGTTTATTATTTGGAGCGATTTTTAAATGGCTTTATATCGATTTTTATGGCGAAGGACATGCAGCCTATTAGAGCGTTTTTTGAAAAGTGTGATGCGGTTTTCGGACAAAAAACGCGGTGTAAACAACGGATTAGAGCGCTGATCTGATCCAATCAGATCGAAATGCGCTCTAGGTTAGTGTTTTTGCTTTTTATAGCTTGACTATTTACACCCTATTTTATTATTTTCGATCATGTTTTTTTATCGTTTTTTGCCGCCAAAGAAGCGGTATAAGAATAGCAAGTACAATGGGAAAAACCATCAAATTGATGAAAACCCAGCCGGCGCTTTGCAATAATGTACCAGATAAAAACGATGATAGTGCAACGCTGCCAAAAACAATAAAATCATTTATGCCTTGCATTTTTGTCTTGTTTTCCGGCGTTGATAGAGCTGCTATCATTGATGTTGCGCCAATAAAACCAAAGTTCCAGCCAAGGCCAAGTAAAATCAAAGCACTTAAAAAACTTAGTAAGCTATAGCCAGTTAACGCCGCCAAAGCTGATAGCATGATAAGGCTAAGACCAATGGCAGAAATACGCTCCGCACCAAATTTATTAATTAAACGGCCAGTTATAAAACTTGGAAGAAACATGGCTAAAATATGCCATTGAATACCAAGAGCGGCATGGTTAATTGAATGGTTATGGTCATGCATGGCCATGGGGGTAGCCGTCATTAAAAAGCTCATCAAGGCATAAGAAATGGCACCTGCTATGACAGCCAATAAAAAGCCCCGAATGCGCAATATTTCAATAATTTTAGGCGCAGTTTTAGATGAGGTAACCTCGTCGCTGCGAGTGGTGCTTTCGCGTTTAGTTTTTGGGCGGTAAAAGAATAAAACGGGCAAGGCAAGCAAGGCCAGAAAGGTTTGACTAAAGAATGAACCTGCAAACTCAATGCCTTCATAACTATTTCTTGTCCAAATGACTAATTGCGGGCCAATAATTGCGGCAATAAGGCCGCCAACCATAATCCATGAAATGGCGCGGTTACGCATATTAATCGCTACATCATCAGTTGCTGCAAATCGATAGCTTTGCACATGGGCGCCATAAACGCCGGCCAATAAAGTGCCTATGCAAAAAGTAAAAAACGAACCATGAATAATACCAAAAGCAGCAACAACACCTGATAATACACCAAATAAAGCCCCTAAAAAATAGGCATGGCGCCGGCCCAATTGCCGCATAAGCAGTGCTGCCGGTACAACACTTAAAGCAACGCCGGCTTGATAGATGGAAACGGGTAGGGTGGCGATAGCAGGATTTTCGCTTAAATTACGCCCCACCAAACCACCAAGGGAAATGATAATTGGCGGACTTGATGCACCAAGAGCTTGCGCTATGGTGAGCAGCATTAAATTTTTGCGGTTCCGCTTATCTGTTTCCATATGGTCCTCCCAAAACCTCTAGTCGTTATGTAATAATTTAAATTTTCTAAACTTTACCTACTTTTCTTAACCCTAAACGGTAAAACCAATAGTTTGCCATCAACTTTGAACTTACCATTTTTATTTTTGTAAATATTGAAAATATGCTTGCTTTGATTTACCAGCCAGCAAGACTGTTCGATCTAGGGTTAAAACCCAGTTTTTCTTTCACCGGCTTAATTGCCGCACGGCTTCATATTTTGCACATAAATATCTTCAAATCGGGTCGAGGTGAAAGACGAAAGTGCCAAAATATTACCATCGTAATTATAAATATGGTTTTCAAGCCAAGCAGGTTCCCCTTCTCCCATACAAACAGCCTTTGCCATAAGACTATTGCCAATAATGGCACCATTTTCAAAGGCACAACCAGCTTCATAACGCGAAAGCTCATAAACAATATGGCGGTTATTGGTGGTAATTGTTTTAAGTGATGCTGGGCCGTCCATGCAGGCGTCACTATTCTCGCCAAATTGTTTACCCTTTAAGCGCGTGACAAAGGCGGTCAAATCCTTATTTTCGCTATATTGGCTAGGTTGATAGCCCCAAACACTCATAGCATGAATAAAAGCTGATTTTTCATCATTAAATTTCTTTGGTTGTTTGCATTGCGCATCATTGCAAACAGAATAGGGCGCCATCGAATTTGCAGGTTCTTGCGCCGGGCTATCAAAGTTTAACATTTGCAGAGTTGAATCAAAAACACCAAGCAAGGCCGCGGTTCCAAGCAAGCCGGCGCATGCACCGGTATTTTCCTTTACCATGCTGTTGCAAGCAGTAGATTGGATTTTGAAATAATTTTCATGGGCAGGAATAAAACGCTCATCTTTGGTAACATTGCGTACAGCACCATTATCAATGGTTAATATTTGCATTGGTGGCATAGCCCCTGAATAGGCTGAAAACATAAAAAATCTGCTGTCATAGGTGATAAATTCCATTAAACCATCACCATCAATATCTTTTGGCAGCATAATGTCCCCATCAAACGAACCAACACTAATTAGCTTTGCACCATTACTATAATCTACGACATAAACTTCACTGCAACAATGGGCGCCACCACTAAAGATTGATAGAACAATATTATAATCAGCACCTTCGCTAAAGCGCGCTAAACTAATATTGCCGATGCGGCCATAATCCTCAAAGGTAAGGGCTTTTGCATTGGGCTTACTAATATCAAAACGCACTTTAAAATCATCATCACTTGATGAGGGGGTAACTTTAATTGTGATATCATTAAAGCGATAAATTTTTGCTCCATCCTGTGCTTGCCATTTGACACCATCATCCTCAAAGATCAATATACTATCTTGCGCAAAAGCAGTGGACAAATAAAGGCATGCAAGCCAAAAAAGTCCGATAGTAATACAAATTTTTTTCATAAAACCCCTCAAAACATATCACGTCGATTAGAAATATATGCGCTATTTTTAACCATAGGTCGTGCAAAATATTTCATATTTTTCTCACGTACTTTAAATATAGTAATCAAAAAATATAGTAATCAAATTTGCCGTAAAACAATTAATTTGTAAAGATTAGAATGTTAAGCGTGTGGGAAGCCAAAAAGATGAATATGTTTTACATAATTGGATAAAATAGCTCGGCAATCCAGTTGTGAGGGACGATAATTCATAGAATAGTAAAGGCAGTATTTAAGAGTTTGAAATGACATTTTATTATATACCTGCTTTAAAATATTCAATTATAGTATTTATATTGCTTTTTTGTTTCATTCATACCATTAAATATGTTGGAAAATTGCCTTATTATCATTTTTTAAAAGCAAAATTGGGGGATGCTTTTGGTAATATTGCTGCGCAGGTTGAACTTGGTGGGTTTATTATCAAGGTATCGTGGTTAAACAAGATCTTAAAAAGGCGCTGAACCTTTTTCAACGGGGCGCCAACCACCAAAATTTAAAAGCCTATAATTGGCTTAGCCGTGCATATATCGATGGGATTGGTCTAAAGCAAAATAAGAACCTAGCTTTTGCGTGGTTTTTAAAATTGGCCAATCAAGGCCATATTCATCATCAAAATATTATTGGTTGTATTATTTTCATGGCTTTGGCGATTTCAGCGAGATGAAAAAAATGCTGCAAAATGGTTCAAAAAACTGCAAAACAAGATGATCCAATGGGGGAGGCGGTTCTTGGTTGGCTTTATCATACAGGCCAAGGGGTGGAAGCAAACACCGTACTTGCTGCCCGCTATTATCGAAGGGCGTTAAACCAACAATCGACATTGGTAGAATTTAATTTTGGCTTGGTCATTCAATATGGTTTAGCACAGTTAGACGCATCTATTTCTCCTTTTCATCGGGTATCGGCAGGTGATTTACCTTTAGTTGAAGGGGCAGGACTTTATCGCAAAGCGGCGGCAAACGGTCATGCTAAGGCGTTGTATCAATTAGGAATACTTCATGAAAATGGTCCATTCTTTACGCTTAACATGAAAAAAGCGATTAAATATTATAAAAAGCTGCTGCCCAAAATATAATTGAAGCAAAACAACGCCTTCAATTCATACAGGGCAATAACTTAGTCAATCTTCGCTTTTTTAAGCACTATGCACAAACATGGAAGCAAGCCGAACTAGGAGGAACAATGCCCGATGATCAAACAAAATTTATTATATAGTGATCTAACTATTGCGTAAGCTCAAAGCTTTTATCAATATAATTGCTTACATCTTCAGCCGACAAAGTACCATCAAGTAAAATGCCAATCCAATGATCTTTATTCATATGATAAGCTGGGATAAAGCCTGGCGCATGGCTCAAGTGCTCTATCAATGCAGGATCACATTTGACATCGAGAACATCTATATCTCCTGCGCCTTCAAGACCGATTTTTTCGCGCGGTACATTTAATATAATGCCATACCATTTGCTGTTATCCTTATGCCGTAAAACCGCATATTCTGGGTATTTTTGCCAGGGATATTCCTCAATCGTTTGATATTTTTTTTGCACATATGCAAAAACCTGAGCTCTATCCATTTTATTTGCCTTTTCATCAAAGCTTAAGTCAATAATGCGTCATAAAAAAACGCTGATTGACAGTTAATAAAATTAACAATGAAAATACTCTATCATTATAAATGTATTTTGAAAGATAATAAGCTGTTATTTTTTTTGCTTTCTATTCACATTTAAATGACTGATTTTACCCTTAACCATAAATAGAAAAATTAATGTACTTGCGAACTTTCAACTGATTATAAGCTTTGAAATGTGCAAATCTTTGTTTTATGGCTTTTAAAAACGGTAATAGCTTCACAGCTTTTAAAAATCCTTTAAACTGATAGTTATTTTTTTAAAGGAAAACTGCATGAGCATGATCACCCGAATTTTTTGTGGCTTAATTGCCATGTTTTTTACCATTTTTAGCGTTTTTACCGCAAATGCTAGTGATAAGGGCAAACTTGATATTTCCGTTTATAATCCTGGCGATAAAGGTGTTTTTGCCGTATCGTCAGAAATACTTACTGGCCCAAGCGAAGTTATGCTGATTGATGCCCAGTTTTCGACCGCTGATGCAGCAAATCTGGTCGAGCAGATCAAAGCAACCGGCAAGCCATTAAAAACGGTGTTCATTAGCCATAGCGATCCAGATTATTATTTTGGTTTAGAAACCATCAAAGCGGCTTTTCCTGATGTAAAAATCCTTGCAACACCGCAAACTGTTGCATTGATTGAAGCTAGTAAAGATGGAAAATTGGCTTTTTGGAAAGATATTTTAGCGCAAAACGCACCCAAAACGACTATAGTGCCAGAAGCTTTGAACAGCGACACACTTAACTTGGATGGTCATGAGATTAAAGTGATTGGACTTGATGGTCCAGCACCAGAGCGTGCAGCACTGTGGATTGCCGATAATAAGGCGGTTGTTGGCGGTGTCATTGTTATGGCAAATGAGCATGTTTGGATGGCAGATACTCAAAGCCAAGAAGCAAGAGCTAATTGGATTAAAATTCTTGATGAGATTGAAGCATTAAAACCACAAATGGTAGTTCCGGGGCATTTTGTTGACAATAAGGATGGTAGCAAGCCATTTACCATTGCATCTGTACAATTTACCCGTGATTATTTGAAAGCGTTTGATGAGGAGGCGGCAAAAGCCAAAGATAGCAAGGAGCTTATTGCTGCTATGGAAAAGCGCTATCCTAATTTTGAAGGCAAAACATCATTAGAAATGAGTGCTGAGGTCATTAAAGGCGAACGTAAATGGCCGGCTGAATAGCAAATTTGACTATGGTCGGTTATAAACAGTCTAGTCTTGTATAAAAATAGAGCACGTTGCATCGAGCTTGCAAACGTGCTCTTAATTTTTTCTATTATCTGATAACACGGAAAATAGTTAGCCAAACACCGTTCAAATTGCAGGGTATTATGCAAAATAAAACTGAGCAACAGGACGATATTTTTTAAGATTTAGAAACCATTGCGGTTTTTAAAAAGGTGGCATGGCACTTTATAACCTGCTTGATAATTATGACAAAGCATATTGGCTTAATTTTCAAGAAAAAGTATTAATTCGTAAAGCGATGGAAAGGGATTAAACCCAAGAAATTCATGCTAAGCATCCATTATTGTTATGACAAAGAGATTAAGCAAGATAAACAAAAGGCATAAGTAGGGACCGTAGTCCCTACAGTTTTACTTATTTTGCTTAAGTGCCATGTTAGGCAACTTTATAACAAATTTTGCAAATAAGAATTATGTGTTTAGTACATATAGAATAATACTGGTAAAATTTGGCTATCTTGTAAATATTCAATAAATTCAAACACGGGGTAAGCAATGAAGAAAACCAGACCATCACCAAAAGTTCGGTAAAGCCGGTCTGGTTTGACGGTTAATTCCATTGCATCTTGAAAAAGCGAAAACTTAGGAAAAAAACGCGGTACTTTTTGGCAATATTGTTGATAAGGTGCACCAAAATTACCTTGTAAAAATTTTTCTTCTACTAGAATAACCCGTAAAAAAGCCAAATAACATAATAGCCCCATGACCAAAGCTAATATTAAGCTACCGGTTTGCGCGCCAATGCCGATAGCACCAATAGTACTAAAGACATAAAGCGGATTACGGCTCATTGAGTACGGGCCAATGGCAACAATTTCAGCACTTTTGCGACCTCCAATATAAAGTGTGCACCACAAACGACCAATAATTGCAAAAACAATGAAGCTAAGACCAAAAGCTTCAATATATTCATGCATATGGCCGTACCATGAAGAGCGTATAAATAATAAGGCAAAGATTAAAAGCGCAATGATAATGCCAATAACATAGCGGCGCTTTTGTTGATATTTTCCCATTTCATGGATTGTTTTCATGGATTTTCCAATATTTTATAAGGCTAGATGATTTTTGCTTATTGAATAGAATTACGGCTAATTTAACACCAAAAACATTGTCTTTTAAAATAATGATTAAAGGTCACAACTTTTATAATTGGATTGTAAACAACGCTGTATTGCCTTTTCAACTTGTTGCTTTTACAAGTCGTTTAAAGAACTTTCTATTTCCTGCGCGCGCCCAACAAAATTTGGGTCATTTTGGCCAGCAATACGTGCCCACATATAGGCCAATTGTAAATTTTTTTCTACGCCATAACCTTGTTGATACATATAAGCAAGATTAGCTTGTCCGAGCGGCGAACCCGCTTTGGCGGCATCTTCATACCATTTTGCTGCGCGTTTAAAATTTTGTGCAACACCAATTCCTTCTTCATACATGCGGCCAAGATTATTTTTACTCGCGGGAAAACCATTATTGGCCGACGTTAAAAACCAATGCAAAGCCATTTGATTGTCTTGGTTAGTGCCTTGTCCTGTAACATATAATAGCGCCAAACGGTTTTGTGCATAAGCATTGCCTTGCTCGGCAGCCTTTTGAAACCAAAAAAAAGCTTTTACAAAATCTTGCTTAATGACCATGCCATCTGCATAAAAATCGGCAAGGGCAAATTGTGCCACAACATCGCCTTTCTTGGCTTCTTCCTCCAACTCGGCAAGTTTTTGCATAACCGCAGCATCTGGCTCTTCAACATTATCCATTTGTTCAATCTCGTCTTGTTGATTTGCAGGTGCAAAGGAAATCGTCGCCAAATGAACAAAACTAGTTACAAATAAAAGTGCTAAAATTCTAAAGATCAAAATGCCTCCCAATCAATCTTGTTTATTTTTTCTTACCATTCTAAATAACAAAATATTAAATCATTATATAGACAATGTTTAATTCAAACCATGCGCCTATAAAAATATGTTGGATGAGGGACATTATTGGTTTTTTCAATTTATTGCCAAGTATAAATAAAACAGCATCTAGGGTCACGTGCTATATTTACAAGCAGCAATAGCCCCCACCCAAAAGCTGCAATAGTCAATTACCTCCTTATGATTATAATATAGCAAAAAAGCGATATATATTTGCTTTATTCATAGATTTACCACAACTTCATATCAATTTATCAACTTGCCATATGTATATTTTTTAAGGTAATAGTTTAGCGATTAGTTAAACTATTACGATAGTGAAAAATATCACATGCAAATAAGACATACCTATCTCTTAAACATTAAAGCGGGAGCTATCATTTGAAAACGATGATTATTCGATTTATTTTAATTGCAATGACAAGTATTTTTCTTGTTAATTTTGGCTATAGCGGTGACTCAATTACTGATCTTCGTCAAAAAGCTGAGCAAGGCGATGTTAAAGCGCAATTTGATCTAGGCAATGCTTTATATGATGGCGATGGCGTGACAGAAGACAAGGTCGAGGCAGTAAAATGGTTTCGGCTTGCTGCCGATCAAGGTGATGCCGCAGCCCAATATAATTTAGGTATTGCTTATGATAATGGTCAAGGTGTTGAAGAAAATAAGGAAGAAGCGGTAAAATGGTATCGGCTTTCTGCAGAACAAGGCGATATGGACGCTCAATACAACCTTGGCGTTGCATTTTATGAAGGTACGGGTGTTGAAGAGGATAAAGCAGAAGCGGTAAAATGGTTTAAACTTGCAGCTGAGCAAGATTCACCCGAAGCCCAATATAATTTAGGTATTGCCTATTACCAAGGTGAGGGGGTTGAAGAGGATAAAACCGAGGCCGTCAAGTGGTTTAGGCTTTCTGCAGAACAAGGCGATGCCGAAGCACAGTATAATTTGGGTATTGCTTATGACAATGGCGAAGGCGTTGAAAAGAATAAAGTAGAAGCAGCAAAATGGTTTAAGCTTGCTGCAGAGCAGGGCGATTCAGATGGCCAATATAATTATGGTATTTGTCTAAGAGATGGTGAGGGCGTTAAACAAGATAAGGTGGAAGCGATTAAATGGTTTATGCTTGCGGCTGAACAAGGCGATGCTGACGCTCAATATACTCTTGGTGTTAGCTATATAAATGGTGAAGGCGTAAAAAGAAACAGAGCCGAAGCTATCAAATGGTTTAAGCTAGCGGCTGAACAGGGCGATACTGATGCAAAACTTGCTTTACGCCGATTTGGTCGATAAGCTGGCATAGTATTTAAATAATTAGTGCTATTGCAGTAGCTAAAAACAGATCATCTATTTGGGGGCTGCCCCTAAAAATCTATAGGAGCGGTTATTGAAAACGCCGATTATAAAACTTTTTTTTATTGCAATAGCCAGTATGTTTTTCGTTAATTTTGCTCACAGTAACGACCTTATTGCAGATTTTCGCCAAAAAGCCGAGCAGGGCGATGCAATTGCTCAATTTGAAATGGGGGCAGCCTATGATATCGGCAAAGCCATTGCGCAAGATAAGGTGCAAGCTGTTAAATGGTATCGCCTTTCAGCCGATCAAGGGTTTTCAAAAGCCCAATTTAATTTGGCGGTTAAATATTTGCTTGGTGATGGCGTTGAAATGAATAAGCTGGAAGCTGTAAAATGGTTTAAACGGGCAGCAGAACAAGGCGAAGTTCGATCTCAATATAATGTTGCCACCGCCTATTTAACGGGTGAGGGGGAAGTTAAAAATACCCAGGAAGCCATAAAGTGGTTTAAACTTGCCGCAGATCAGGGCTATGTCGATGCGCAATTTGCTTTAGCAAACATATATTTCTTTGGCGAAGGAATTGATAAGGATAGAGAGCAGGGGATTAAGCTATTTACACTTGCTGCCGAGCAAGGCGATGCTAAATCTCAATATAATCTAGGAATAATCTATTATAATGGAATGGGCGTCACCATGGATAAGGTTGAGGCGGCAAAGTGGTATAGGCGGTCTGCCGATCAAGGATATGCTGATGCGCAATTTAACCTTGGTTGTAATTATATGCATGGCGAAGGGGTGGAAAAAAATATGGATGAAGCTGTTAAATGGTTTCAGCTTGCGGCGGCTCAAGGCCATGGATTTGCCCAAGATACGTTAAAACAATTGGGTAAATAAGGTATAAATCTAAAGCCATTATGGTTATTAAACCGCTATAGGAGTTGTCATTGAAAACGCACATAATCAAAATTTTATTAATAGCAATGGCAAGTATGTTGCTTGTCAATTATGGTTACAGCAATGAAACTATTATAGATCTTCATAAAAAAGCCGAGCAAGGTGATGTTGATGCCCAACACAGTTTGGGCACGATGTATCTTAAGGGCGAAGGTGTTGCACAAGATAAGGCTGAGGGGATAAAATGGTTGCGCCTTGCAGCAGAACAAGGATCTGCAACGGCCCAAAATAATTTAGGACTTGCCTATTTAACTGGTTTTGGCGTTGAGCGTGATCCGTTTGAAGCCGTAAAATGGTTGCGTTTATCTGCCGAACAAGGCCATGCAAGAGCTCAATATAATCTGGCTCGCGCTTATCTTGATGGAGATGGAGTTAATCAAAATAATGCGGAAGCAATAAAGTGGTTTACACGTTCAGCCGAACAAAATTATGCTGCATCTCAATATATCCTTGGCGTTGCCTATGAAAATGGTCAAGGCGTTGAACAAGATAAGGCGGAAGCCATCAAATGGTACAAGCGTGCCGCCAGTCAAGGCTATGCTGCAGCTCAATATAATCTTGGTGTTATTTTGTACGCCAGTGATAAAATAGAAGCGATTAAATTATTCAAGCTTGCGGCTCAACAAGGTGATGAGGATGCATATCGAGCCTTAAAGCAATTGGGTGAATAATTTAGTTTTGCTAGGGTAAAACGCGAACATATCAATGATTTTGGTTTGAATTAAAGCAGCTATTATTTTTTAAAAAACAACTTTTAACTTTGAAAGAATATATTGTTTTATGAGCAATTAATGCGTTAAAACTTTAGGTCGCGATAATTCCAAGGTCAAATTGGTCATGGCAGATGATTTTGATCTAGGAAAACTCTTCCATGACAAAATAAACAATCAAATGACCAAATTTGGCTATTTTAATTTTTAAACCTATCTTAAAATTTCAAATAGACAAGTTTTACTGATGGTAATTTCTCCATAGCATTTCGTTTGCATTAATAGGTTTTGCGCCGAATGCTTTTTGAAAATATGCCATTACTTGCTTTCACAAATACATAAAATCAATAATTAGAGCACGCTCAATTATAATAAACTCTTGTCAGCATGCTCTAATTGCGTTGTTTAATTAGTGGCAAAAAGCTTTAATATTATTCTACTCATGTTATTCTTTAGCGATTGGCGTATCGCTTTCAATAATTTGAACATCGCCTTGAATATTTTTAATTTTTTCTTCAGTGTCTTTCACCTGCTCACTATTATGAAGCACTGTATAAGTTAAGTCAAAAATAGTACTTTCACCGGCTTGTAATTGCTTGACGCGCTTTTGCTCCCTTTCAATCGTTACTGGATAAGCATAGCTTGTTCCAGGTTCAATCCCTGTTACATAGCCTTGTTTTTGCGTATCTGTATTTTTCCAAAGGGTTAAAACAGGCAATTCACGAATATCAAATTGAATTGCCGCGCCCTTATCGCCGGCTTTATTAATCACGGCTGCAATGGTTTTATGGTCTTTATCGGCGAGTGGTTCAATATTAAACACCATTTCGTCAAAGTCTTTTGTTGGGCCGGCAAAATCTTGCCATGTTTTCAAACCTGCCTTTGCATAATCATTGAATGGGCTAATTTTTGTCATTGGTGCGATAAAACGCGCCCCTTCTTCGAGCAAAGGTGTACCAAAATTGCTGTGATAGATGATTTGATAATCATGAGGATAATCAGCATGGTTGGTTAAAACATCATGAAGGGTAAAACTATTGCTGCCCGGTATATAGCGCAACTCTGTCATAGTTTGTAAATCTGCTTTTTTAAATGTGCTTTCTTTGATCAGGCCACGAATACGGATTTCATAAGGGGCTTTTTCATTAATTTCAACTTCAACCAGTGAAGCTGGCGTATTGCCAGCTTTACCGTGTAATGTGTAAATTTGGCCATCTGCAGTTACTGGGTGGCCCGTCCATTCAAAGCCACAACGAACCATCATTTCGTTAAAACCTTCAAGCCAGCCAACGCCATTTCTACTTTCAAGATTTATAAAAGCTGGATTAACTACTTCTTTAACTGGTGAATCCCATCCCATGCGCGTATTAAAACCTTCAACACGCAATAAATTCATGCCTCTTGTCGGAATAAGCGTTATTGTAAGCCCATCTTTACTCGTGATGGTTATAATCTTGCTGCCCTCTTGTTTGCCACCATGGAGAAGTTTTTGCTCAACAGTGAATTCTTTATCCTTGATAGCCAAGTCTTGACTGGAAATTTGCCAATTGCCTGCTTCAATATTGTTCTCAGTACTGGTTAAAACCCATGTCTTGGCAGATAGTGGACTAGAAATTATCATTGCAATTGCAGTTAGTGCTAATGTTCTTTTCATTTTATCACTCCATGAAACGAAGATGATTTAAATTTAGCACAAGAATTGGATATAGCTTCATCAAAAATAAAAATACCCGAAAAATCAATACATTAGCATAGACTTTATTACTGATGACGTTAGAGTATAAATATTTAAATATTATTTGTATTTTATCTACTTTATTATCAATTGCCTATTCCAAATAGCAGATTGGCAATTAGGTAATATTTACTAGATTGAGGTCAATATCGACACGATTACCGGAAAAATCTTGTAAAATTAAGGCTCAATTTGTTTTAATTTTTGAATGGCTGGTCCAAAATCTTGATCTGCCGCTCGCTTTATCCATTTTATCGCTTCCGCCTTGTCAATCTTTCCACCTTTACCTTCATAATATAAATTACCAAGATTTAATTGCGATGCGGCATGGCCTTTGTTTGCCGCCATAGAAAGCCATTTTTTTGCCGTATCATAGTTTTGCGGAACTATCTGGCCTTCATAATATAATCGCGCTAAATTTATTTGTGCCGAAAGGCTACCTTGATTGGCTGATTTTTCAAATAATTCAATGGCTTTTTCTAGGTTTTTTGGCACGCCATTGCCATTAATATAAAGCAATGCCAAAGCATTTTTTGCATTCCTGTCATCTTGGCTAACTGCACGCTCATACCATTCACGCGCCTTGGTATAATCTTGTGCAACGCCATCGCCCTCTTCATACATATAGCCTAAATAAAACTGCCCCTTAGAATT
The DNA here is from genome assembly GCF_014117425.1 of Bartonella sp. HY038. Lineage (NCBI taxonomy): Bacteria > Pseudomonadati > Pseudomonadota > Alphaproteobacteria > Hyphomicrobiales > Bartonellaceae > Bartonella > Bartonella sp. HY038. The sequence goes on along the minus strand of NZ_CP059726.1, from coordinate 111,061 downwards.
GCCTTGGCGTGCTGCAAGTTCAAACCACTTAAAAGCTTCACTGTAATTTTGGCGTACCCCTTTGCCGTCATAATACAATTGCGCCAAGCTCAGTTGCGCGTCAACATGACCTTGATTGGCGGCGCTTTTAAACAATTCAATCGCCTTTTCTGTGTCTTTTGCGCCACCTCTACCATTCACATCGAGCACAGCTAAATTGTTTTGGGCGTCTGGGTCATTTTGGCTAGCCGCACGCTCATACCACGTGCGCGCCTTGGCATAATCTTGCGCAACGCCATCGCCTTCAGCATAGATAACACCCATAATAAATTGCGCCGGTGCATAATCTTGTTTTGCTGCTAATTCAAACCACTTAAACGCTTCGCTATAATTCTTTTCAACACCGCTTCCAGTATAATAGAATCTGCCAAGCTGAAATTGCGCGTTAACTTGACCTTGATTGGCGGCGCTTTTAAACAATTCAATCGCCTTTTCTATGTCTTTTGCGCCACCTCGACCATTCACATAGAGCACAGCTAAATTGTTTTGGGCGTCTGGGTCATTTTGGCTAGCCGCACGTTCATACCACGTGCGCGCCTTGGCATAATCTTGCGCAACGCCATCGCCTTCAGCATAGATAACACCCATAATAAATTGCGCCGGTGCATAATCTTGTTTTGCTGCTAATTCAAACCACTCAAACGCTTCGCTATAATTCTTTTCAACACCGCTTCCGGCATAATATAATCTGCCAAGCTGAAATTGCGCGTTAATTTGACCTTGATTGCCGGCGCTTTTAAACAATTCAATCGCCTTTTCTGTGTCTTTTGCGCCGCCTTTGCCATTCACATAGAGCAAAGCTAAATTGTTTTGGGCCTTTGGGTCATTTTGGTTAGCCGCACGCTCATACCACGCGCGCGCCTTGGCATAATCTTGCGCAACGCCATCGCCTTCAGCATAGATAACACCCATAATAAATTGCGCCGGTGCATAATCTTGTTTTGCTGCTAATTCAAACCACTTAAACGCTTCGCTATAATTCTTTTCAACACCGCTTCCGGCATAATATAATCTGCCAAGCTGCAATTGCGCGTTAACTTGACCTTGATTAGCGGCGCTTTTAAATAATTCAATTGCTTTTTTTGTATCTTTTGCGCCACCTTGACCATTCATATAGAGAAAAGCTAAATTGTTTTGGGCGTTTGGGTCGTTTTGTTTAGCCGCACGCTCATACCATTCGCGAGCTTTGGCGTCATCTTGGGCAAAGCTTTGCCCTTGCTTATACATAACACCCAAATTAAATTGTGCCTGAGCATTATTATGCTCTGCCGCAAGCGTAAACCAGTGCCTTGCTATGTCATAATCTTGGCTGACAGTATCACCTGTATAATATAGCATACCAAGTTTAACTTGGGCATGACTGTCGCCGAGATCGGCTTTTAGACGCGTGACATGATGATCGGGATAATGGATAAAAACAAAAGCAATTGTGCCGATAATGGCAATGAAAAAAATACTCATTACAATTTGTAAAATGCGGCTCATTTTTAATCCCTATTATTTAACCAATAACAAAGCTGTTTTACACTGGCTCATATGCATCAGATTTAATGTAAATGCCAAAAGATAAAAATGTAAATAGCACTTGCTTGCTTTTATACATCTAGAGCACGTCTCTTTATTGTTAAACGCTCGTAAATTTTAGTATTTTGTATCAATGGCAAATTAAATATTTTAATTTTTAACAAATTTAATTAAAACTTACATTAATTGTACGCAAGGCCGTATTGCCATTTTCATCACTTACTCGCAATTGCATGCGCCCTGCCTGTTTTGGCCGCCAATCAAGGCTTGTTCCTGGAGTTACAACGCCAAGAAAGCGGTCTTTTTCAAACCAATAAAGCCGTTTTACGCCGGCCGGCGCATCCGCCTCTAAGCGTATATGATCATTTTCATCATCGCGCTTTAAAACATAGGTGACATTCACCAACGGATAACGAATTTGCGGTGGGGACATATTGTCAGATTTAACTGTAATACCACATGTTTTTTGCGTGGGTGGTTTACGCCGTGGCAAGCCAGCCGTGTCAAATAATGCATTTAAATCACTTGGCCAAAATTCAAAAATTTCTTGTTTAATATAGGGCTTATTATAAGGTGGGCAGGCAATTTCGCCGCTGCGTGTATCAATCATTAATGGTCGATGTAGATTGGAAATTTTAATTGGCGAAACGCCGGCAATAAACCAAGTTTGCTTTCGTTTTGGACAATATTCATTAGGTAAATCGCCAGAGGCTGCACAAACATCAACGCGCACGACATTTTTAGGCGGCAATTGTACTAATTGCTTTTCATTGGGCTTTAAAATTGGCAAAGCATCAGCAATCTTAAAAAATAACGGCGCTGCAGAACGCACGCCAATAAAGGCAGTAGGGCCGCTATTGTCAAAATTGCCAATCCATACCACCACAATATAGGGGCCAATCATGCCGCTTGTCCAGGCATCGTGGTAACTCCATGATGTGCCGGTTTTCCATGCAACAGGCCAATCTTTTCCACGGCGATCTTTTGGCAAACCATCGGGGCGCGGGTTTTGATAAAGCATTTGGCGGGTGATGAAGCTAGCTTCTGGTGATATTAGTGCCTCGCCCTCATGATAAAGCTCGGTTTTTAAAAAGCGCGGAAACTGTCTTTTGCCGTCTTTGGCAAGGGTGGCATAAAGGCTGGCAAGTTCCAACATTTTCATTTCACCGCCACCAAGGGCAATGGATAGTCCATAGCTTTCTTCTGGTCGCAGACCCGTAATGCCAGCATTTTTTAAAAACTGATAAAGGCTTGGTTTACGGGTTTTACTGGCCAGCCAAACGGCAGGCACATTGCGTGAACGGATAAGCGCTTCTTGCGCCGATAATGGTCCGACAAAACGGCCATCAAAATTTTCAGGCTGAAACGATCCAAACATAGTTGGCGCATCTTTAAGCATGGTCATTGGGTGGATAATGCCTTGATCAATCGCCAAAGCATATAAAAACGGCTTTACTGTTGACCCCGGCGAGCGCGCGGCGATGGTGCCATTGACTTGGCCATGGATTTTCTCATTAAAAAAATCTGCTGAGCCAATCATGGTCTTTATGCCCATATCACGGCTATCAATGATTAAAATGGCGCTATTGCGGATACCTAAGCGGCTGCGATCTTTAATATAGCCAGTATTAATTGCCTCTATTGCCTTTTGCAATTTCAAGTCGAGGGTGCCCTGTAACTGGTCTTCACGGTAATTGGCAAGCAGATAATCGCTATAATGGGGGGCTAAAAATGGCAAATCGCGCCTTGTATAAGCGGTGATTGGTAAATCATTTAATGCCGCACTGCGCGGATCATCTTTATTGGCGTCGCGCCAATCATTTAGCAATAATAGCCGCGCTTTTTGGGTCTCAAGTCCAAAACTTGCGCGTTTTGTTGGGCTTTGCGGAATAACAGCTAAGGCGAGGGCTTCATTTAGGGATAATTTCTGTGCAGATTTATGGAAATAAATTTGCGCAGCCGCTTCCACGCCTTCAATATTGCCACCCATTGGCGCAAGATTAAGATAGGCTTCTAAAATCTCCGCTTTGCTGTAACGCGCTTCTAACCAAAGGGCTGCTAATATTTGTTGCGTTTTACCTGAGATTGAACGCGTATTAATATTGTAAATTTTGCGCGCTAGTTGCATGGTAAGGGTGGACGCGCCTTGGCGATTGCCGCCAATATAAGTCGCAAGGCTAGCGCGAAACAGCGCAAAGGGATTAACGCCAAAATGGGAATAAAAATAGCGATCCTCTTTTAGCATAATGGATTCGACCATTACCGGTGACATGTCTTCAAGCGGCACAAAAAGTCGATAATGATCATCTTTGCTCAAGGTTAAACGCAAAATTTGCCCATTTTGGTCGCTAACAAGCCTTGAATAGGAAAATTGTTGTTTAAGCGGTGTATGGGGCCAAAGGCGCAGCGCGACGAGTACTAAGCTTAAAAAAGCAAAGCTATAAAGAAAAATGCGTAAATATCGCCGCAATCTTGATTTTGTAAAAAAACGCCGCCGCATTTAAGCCATACCAGTTTTAAGTCTTTATATGAAATACGCCATGATACCATCATGGCGTATTTTGTCATGGTTTATCGCAATTTTTGCGGTTTACTATTTTACCTCAATAATCAGCTTACCAATAGCACCTTCACCATTAATTTGCGGATTATACATGCTTTCAGCAAAAGCGGCCGGAATGGTAAATTGCCCTGCATTGATAGCGCGTACCTTATAGGTAAATGTGCCAACTTCTTTATCTAAGCTGCCGTAAAGCACAACGCGGTCGTCACGTGGATCAATAAAGTGAGGCTGCCAATCGCTTTGGTCTGGCTCGCCAACGGCTGGCAATGCCTGTTCTTCATCGCCTTCACTATCATATTCATTGCCCTCATCACCCTCATCACCACTTTCATCGTCATCAGAAGATTGCGAATGATTGGGTTGGCGATAAACAAGTTCAACACCACCTGGTAAAAGATCAACAATCGCGACATCACCGACATAATCTTGCCCTGTGCTGCGCATTCTTACTCGCACCAAGAATTCATCGCCAACATTGACCTTATCAATCTTGTTGCCTTTTAGGTCGGTATAATCATGGAAGATATCAATGCCATTATTTCGTGGTTCTTGGCTTTTGTTAATATCATAGCCAGCTTCACTTAACAGCACAAAACCTGGTAAGTCGGATCGGCTTTTTGTTAGTGTCAAGGATTTAAAATCAAAAGGTAAAATGGCTTTTGATGGGCTACCCTCTAAAGTCACACTTGTTGTTTGATCATTATTTTGTTTGACAACAGCTTCGATTGAGGCACCACTATTTTGCACTGCATTTTCGTAAATTGATGCTGCACGAATAAGCAATGCCGATGAAAGACTATTATAGCGTTGGCTTTGTAAATTATCGGCAATTTTTTGCCAAACTTCGTTTGGAATTTTTGATAATTGGTTAGGGAAATAGCGACCAAGTATGGTGATCGTTTCGCTATCATGCGTTAAAGCATCATCAAAGTAATATTGACTATCTTCATTATTTTTAAGCAATTGCCAATCAATGGAATTTACCAAGGCATTGGCTTCTTTATTTTGCTTAAACATCAAATAACTGGCCGCCATATAAACAGCAGTCGTATCTTTTTGCCATTCCTTTTTTTCATAATAAGTGTCAAGTCGCTCGCGAAGATTAGCAAGCTCATTGAAACTAGGACTAATGCCAAGGCTTTGTGCTTGGCGGTTTAACAAGTAAATTGCATAGGCTTGTAAACGAAAGCCGTTCATTCCTTCAAAAGGTGGTTCTTCTGCAATGTCTTTCAAAAAGGCTCTTGTGCGTTCAAAATTTTGGCTCGCTACATAAAAACCACGCTCTTGCGCATCAAGCATAAAATCAACCGCATAAAGCGTTGCGAAAATATCGCTATCGGGTGTTGCATTCCATTGCCCTAAACCACCAGAACTATTCATGCGTTGGCCTAATATTGTCAATGTATTGGCAACATTTTTTGCTGCATCACTGTCTTCTGCTTTGCCAAAAATAATTGATGGCATGGTTTTAGAAATGGTTTGCTCGGTGCAAACATAGGCATAATTATCAAGATATTGATTAAGGCCGGTTGCCCAATTAAGCGGTGAATAGCCAAAAGATGCCTCTACCTTGCTTAATTGCGAATAAAGCTTGCGTGTTGGTTCAAGCGTTATAACCTTATCATTGGTGATTTTAGCGCTTAACTGCACCCGTCGTTCAGATAGTGGACGGACAGAAACATTTTCAACCATAGTAAAGCTACGGCCATCAGCCAATTTTGCAACAAATTTTATATCATGGGCACCTAATTTGTTGCCATCATTATCATTGGAAGCTTTTAACTGCCAATTAGCGGTTGCTTCTTTAAGTGGATCAACAGTGAATTGCTGGGTCTTGTCACCAATAATCTCGAAAGCCCGACTTGGCTCAATGGTCAAACTTACCACATCTTGCGAAGCTAGATTGCTAAATGCGCCCATTGACACATTGACCACATCGCCAGGAGCAACAAAAGCCGGCACATTTGGGGTGAGTACAATTGGTGCCTTACTTTCCGTATAGCTTTGGGCAATACCAATATGGTTTTGATCAACTGCCACCGCAAAGAAATGCACTTTACCGTTGAAATAATCAGGCACTTGCCAATTAAGTTCACTTTCACCCTTCGGCATATCTTGAATGCCACTCCAATAGACAACAGGTGGCTTATTTTTGCGCTTAAATGGATTTAAATGATTGGACAACGCCCCTTCATCATCACCGCCTGAAGCTGCCAAAAATAATTTTGAAAATTCAGGCAAGATCAAATCAAGAATTTGAGTGGTTTCAACTTCCAAAGCGCGCTTTTTGAAAAAGAAATCCAATGGCCGTGGCTGGCTATAACGTGCCACTTGCAAAATGCCTTCATCAACGCCCCAAACCATCACTTGTGATGGGCGGTTAAGGTTGACCTTAATGGCAATATCATCACCCGGCTCAACCGTCTTTGGTGTTGTAAGCGCAATATTGGTCGTGCGATTATCTAAACTAATGGCAAAAGGCGCAACACCATAGGAAAGTGGCGACATGAAAATTTCATCCGATTGCGGCGAGCGGACAAATTGCACATTAATATAAGCATTGCCCTCTAACCCCTCAGGCAATTCAATATATTGAACGCTTGATGTTGTATCGGTTTTAAACCAAGAATGGGCATAGACCTTATCACGCTCGATGGTGATGAGACCTGCTCCGACATAAGGCGCACGAATATTAATTTCAATAAATTCGCCCGGCTTATAAGAGGTTTTATTAAGTTTAAGGGTAAGTTCGCTGTTACGATCTAACGAGCGTGATAGGTTAGCATCGCCCGCAACACTATAATTAAGCTGGTTTAAAACCGTATCACCATTTTTAATTTTAACAATAAATTCACCCGGATTACTGGTGTCGAGTGTATCAAATGTGCCATTTTCAGTAATAGAAAATGGTTTATTTTCAAGCACAACTTCTTTTTTGCGCGAAGCATAGCGATAAGTATCATCATATTGCTTTACCAATACCGATACATAGCGCACTTCCACCACTTCGCGTCTAAGGCCATTAATACCAATTGGTTTCAAATTGGCATTAACCGCAAGCCAGTTGACGCGCCGTTGTGTTCCCTTATTCACATAATCAAGATTATCATCACTCTTGACACCCACCATATAATCAGCCGGTGAAACAAGGGCGCTTGCGTCTGCTGCAACATTCCTGCCGCCATCAGCTTCAAAAACCCGTGCCAAAACTTGCAGCTTATAACCGCTTGCAGTAAAGCGGTTTAAATCAAGATTAAAATTGGCAATGCCATTTTCATCAGTTTTTTGGTCTGCCAAGTCTTCAACATGGCTTTCGTCCAAGGTGTTTTCAAGATAGAAACGATAATCGCGATAGCTATCAAAACCAACAAAAGCTGGCTCCATGCGCATGGTCATGCTTGTACGCCGATCACCTGCCGGCGCACCAAAAAGATGCATTGCTTTGACACTTGCCTTAACTTCTTCTGGCTTTAACCAGCCTTTAATTGGCGTTGGCGAAAGACTAGCTGTTACTTTCATGCGGTCTGGTTCAAAATCACGAATAGAAAATGAAACGCTACCAAGCGAATAATTGCCACCACTTTTGTTGGCAAGCTCAAGCTCTGCCGTATAGGTACCTGCAGGCATTGCAGGATCGGACGCAAAATCATAGCTTTCAAAGCCTTCTGCCGATAGCTGCATTTTCTCGGTCTTTACTTCGCGGCGGGCAGGATCATAAATGGTAAGCTCAACCGGCAAGCCTTGCAAATTACCATGCCAATCATCACGGCGAACAATCATGCCAAGATGCACGGTTTCGCCGGGGCGATAAAGGCCGCGCTCGCTAAACATGAAAGCACGTAACGTATCGGTTTTGCCATCTGCCATTAAACCGCCAATAGCAAAGCGCGATAGGTCAAGCTGGCGGCCTTCATTATTAATAGGCAAGAAAGATTGATCCTCGCCATTGGTGACCACATACATTAGCGGGCGTTTTTCACGAGATAATTCGCTTAAATCACCAAAATAAGCATGGCCTGTTTCATCGCTATAGCTTTGCGCAACCGGCAAACCATTAACGCCGTAAACTTCCACTAAGGCATTATCAATTGGTAAGCCCGTTTCGATGGATTGCACAAAAATATCATGGCCGCGATTGCTGTCGCGCTTAGCAATAATGCCAATATCGGTGACGACAATAAAGCGTATGTCACGCGCTGATGTAACCTCACCAAGGGTTTGGCGATCATAGCTACCTTTTTCACTCATGCGGACAACAAAAATACCATGCCGTCCATCTTCACTTGATAGGTAAGGAGCAAGATCCACATAGCTATATTGCATTTTATTGACGGCAATATCAGGAAGATCAAAGTCGATATTTTCGCGCTCGACTAAAGTATCAAATTCGCTTTCGCTCATATCAGGGCGAACAAAATTACCATCCAATTGATTAACCAAATGGTGAAGCTGCTTTGGCAGAACGCGGGCTATTTCAACTTGTGCGCCACTTACACCTTGCGCCATAACGCCAAGGGTGCGTTCACCACGAAGACCAAGCAAAGCGCCTTCTGACATGAATTGCAAAGTCTTGGGATAATTGGGCATATTTGATGTGTAAAGTGTTTGCGCATCACGCGATAAATAACCGCCTTGAGATTGGATTTTGCCATTAATGCGCACATAAAGTTGCACACCGGGCTCAGCATTAAGCTTAAATGAATGAAGGCTATTTTGAGCGCTATCACTAGGAATTTGAATAAGCGGAATTTTGCGCGAGCGAGCAAGCAAATTATCGGTAATTTCATTGTCGCGCCAATTAATGCGATCGCCAGATTCATTTTTACGCTGAGGTAAAGCCCAAGCTGTCACTTGTCCATCAATATTAGTATCGCTTACCGGTTTTGAGCTTTCAAACATGAAAATCGGCTCTGGTTCACCATTATTATTGCGCACAAAATCTATTTTTGCGTCACCAAAACTTAACTGATAACGTCCCGGTACATCAATGCTTGCACTAAATTCCTCAGTGCTAGCATTACCGCCAAGATTTGACGTCACGCCTTTTGACACCTTCAATTTAACGGTAGAGGTTTCAAGCGGCATGCTTAAAATTGCTGATTGAACAGACGCGGTTAAACCATCTTCAGAAAAGAAAATTTGCGGATTATTATTAGTCTTATTTTGATAAGTAAGACCGCGCGATAATTCAAATGATATATGTTTTGCAAAAGTCTTTTGATCAATTGGGTGGCTTGCTTTAATTTCCGCTACCATCTTCTTTTGATTAGGATCTTGCGGATCTTCATAAAGCTTTGAATTATTAACCGAAATAGCAAATGGACTAGTGGTTACATCAAAACTATAATCTTTTAGCAATACGCCGTCGGTAAACAAGCCTTTTTGCGCAAGGCTTACAGTATATTTTTGGTCAATTGGCCAATCTTGTTGCGGCTTAAAAGTTAAGACCTTGTCATTAGACCAATGCCATGTACCCTTGATTTGTGGTGATAGGCTTACGCCCTCTTCAATTGTTGTATTGACTTTATCAATGGGGGCGACAGAATCTGAAAATTCAATAGTTAAAGGATAGGTTTTGACATCCTTTTTATCATAATCGGATAAAGGTGGATTAGAATAATCATAGCTTACCATATAGGGCAGAGGTTGGTTCTGGTACCATATCCAGCCTCCGATTCCTGCACCAATGGCGACAATCAGAACTAATACACTTGCGATAGCACTTTTAGTATATCTTTTAAAAAAACAACCAATGAGAGAAAATAATTTGCAAATGGGTCTTAGCCAAAAAGGCGGCACCCATGAAACATTACCAAAAATAAGGCTCAAGATTTTTGCGAAAAAAGAATAAATTGCTTTAAAAAATGCCATAACTCGCCCATAAATTTGTTAATGTCTTCAATTAAAAATACTAAAGTCACAATTTGGATAAGAATATTACATTTTTCAAAAAACTTCACAATATAGTATATATTTTTATTAAGAGATTTTTCGAAAATTCGTTTTGAATTAAGATTATTCACTATATATGATTTTGAATATTTCTAAATAAAATGAGTTTGGTTTGAGGGATGCTATAATAATGGTAAAACTTAAGATAGTTGATATATTTCGATTACGTCATATCACACATATATTATGCGAAGAATTAACTCTTGATCAAAGTGCTAATATCAAAAACCATAATAATGCCTATGTTTTTAAGGATGAGGAAAAAATAGGCTCTTATATTACATCTTCTGGAAAAGTGTTTTTTTCATACCGTACATTAAATCCACCTAAATATTTTAGTTTTGCGACCAAAGATGAGGTGAATCTTGAAAGCCAACAATGTCAAACTGAAAATTGGTACTTAAAATTTGAATAGTTTTTACTATCAACTAAAAACAACAAAGCAGCTCATTTTTTATTAAATATAATGTTGTTTCAGCCAAGGTTACCCATCACCAAGAAGGCTTAGAGCTTAACTCCAATGATCATCGCGCATTTATCATTAAGTCGCTGATGTTGTATTGGGCGAAATTGCTTATTACCAATTTTTATCATCTCACGTTTTTTATAGCGATGAATGCATTCTTGGGCTGCAAGTTTGTGATCGCTTATCAACTCGAAAAACTTATCATCCAGCGATAAAACGCCAGAAAAGTCGCCTAGCGGATAATAGTCCTTATAAATTTCAAGGGCTAATCGGTCATGATAAATCATCAATATGTCCAATGCATCATGGTAACTTAAATTGCTATAAATGTTTAACCTATCGCAATAATCTGCAAATATCTTTGATCCATCAAGCTCAGTTTTGGCAAGCTGGCTTTTTATAACCATTGTTGTGTTTTGTAATTTAACGGGAAAATATTCAAAAATACATTCAGCAAAAGCAAGGGCTTCTGCCACACAAATTGGTGGCTTGAAATTTCCTGCCGCAAAAGCGTTGCCAATAAATTGCATTTGCTGTTCTATTTTATTTGCTTTCAAAAATAGTACTCACTGTGTTTTCCGATGCTCCAATATCATTTTGATAGTAAAACCTAACCGTAATTCGTAAAATACGTATGTTCTTAATTTTTCTAAGCATGAGTTTTCATATATAACCCTATAGCCACCTTTATCTTTACTATAATAAATACTTTTAAAACTTTGTCGATGAATAATATAGGGAGGATTTAAAATTTCGTCTTTAAATTCACTATTTTCAAAGGCACATTTTATTTCATTAAATATATAATCTTGCGGATAAATATCTTTAATTTTCTTAAATTCCGGATGGCTTGGATAATAAATTATAGCGAAATGTCGCGGATTCTTAAGAGTATATAGTGTATAATGATCAGCATCTTTTACAAAAGCAAAAGAGCCTTCTATCTGCGAATTTTCGATAAAATTGGGTGCTAGATAGCCAACTAAATCCATTATTTATAAACCTTAAATGTTAGTTTGATTATATTTAAAGCGGTTTTCAAACAAAAAACGCTTTGTAAACAATGGATTAGTGCGCCGATCTGATCCAATCAGAGCGAAATGCGCTCTGATGTGCAAAGGAAATATCAATAATAAACTGTGCTAAAGTTTTATGGCAACAATAAGAGGGGTTCGCATCGATAGTTGAAAAAGGCTATTGGTGCCAATAGCTTTTTCTGCTGCTGTTTTAGCAGGTGGAAACACGAAAACCGCCACGTCTTATTTATACAAACTGCAATGCGATAAAAACTAGCAGGCTAGCATCTTGCCGCCAAGGACTTTTTGTCATCGATTATTGTCGCAAAATCATAATTGGTATGAATATATTGTACGAGCATTAAAGGTTGCGATTATGTTGTTAATGATAACTCTTTAACTAAAATATCCAAATGATTCCCATTTTAGTAGATATTTCGAATTATAATTAAATAGTTTTAAATGTTTTGAAATATAGCCAATATGGATATAGAATTTACATTTATACTGGAAAAAAATAGGAGGGAAAATGTCTATAGATAATAAGCATAATTTTGTTGAAATAATATATAAGTCTATTATTGATGAAAATATTGAATTATATCGTGATAGTTATCTTGATATAAAAGCTGATCCCTCTTTTGATAATTACGGCAAGAACGTAGTTAACCTTATAAAAAATTTAGATACAGATGAAAAGGAAACGTTGTTAATGATTATGAAGCAAGTCATGATCGATACACTTTCCAGCATTTTTAATCTAATTGAAGAGGATGGCAATATTGCTGATGTAAAGCTCATTTATAAGGGTGAAACCATTAATGAAGATTTACAAGATGCCTTTTTAGCATATGTGGAAGAATTATAGTCTAAGAAATCAATAGGAGCTTACATTGAAGCATTATATTATCCGGTTATTTTTTATCTTCATCACTAGTATTTTTCTTGTAAATTTTAGCCATGGCGCTGAAACAATTGCTCAACTACTAGAAAGGGCTGAAAAAGGTGACGCCAATGCACAGTATGATCTAGGTCTCCATTATGATTATGGCGATGAAGTTGCAGAGGATAAGGCAGAGGCTGTAAAATGGTATAGGCGCGCTGCCGAGCAGGGGCATGACAAAGCACAATATAATTTGGGCATTAGTTACGACATTGGTGAAGGTGTTGCAGAGGATAAGGTCGAGGCAGCAAAATGGTTTAGACTCGCCGCTGATCAAGATAACCCTAAAGCGCAATTTAACCTTGCCGTTGCTTATGATCTTGGTGAAGGTGTTGCAGAGGATAACGCTGAATCTGCAAAATGGTATAGGCTTGCCGCTGAACAAGGTTACGCTAAAGCTCAGTTTAATCTCGGCGTTGCTTATGATAAAGGCCAAGGCGTTACAGAAGATAAGGAGGAGGCTGCAAAATGGTATAGGCTCGCCGCTGATCAAAGTCTCGCTAAAGCCCAATTTAACCTTGCCGTTGCTTATGATCTTGGTGAAGGTGTTATTGAGGATAAGGCTGAATCTGCAAAATGGTATAGGCTTGCCGCTGAACAAGGTAACGTTAGCGCGCAGTTTAACCTTGGTGTTGCTTATGATGACGGCGAAGGTGTTATTGAGGATAAGGTAGAAGCTACCAAATGGTATAGGCTCGCTGCAGAGCAGGGACACGCCAAAGCACAGTTTAATCTTGGATATAATTATTATCATGGTGAGGGTGTAAAAAAGAATAGACTAGAAGCAATCAAATGGCTTAAACTTGCTGCAGAACAAGGCGATGGTAGAGCACGTAAAATGTTAAATGCATTAGGCGAATAATTGAACGCTAATATTAAAAAAACGATTTTATGTGAGGTAAATGGAAATTATGCATTTTATCTCACATAAGCGTCTAATGGTGCATTCGCCCCGTTTAACTTCATAACTTTTTGCATTGATGTACTTTTAAGATATATTTTTATTAATTGAAAAATAGACAACATTATTAATGTAATTATTTATGTCATTACCCAAATATTTGTCATTGTAATAGTTTATTAATATGCAATTATTGGTTATCAAAAATTCAAAAATATGTCTTAAATCAATAAGATCAATCATTCTTATATGCACTTTAAAAATTACATCGCCATAATATTCTTCAAAAATAATAGAATGGTCCTGTTTATGAAACGGAAGAGCTTTATTGCTTAAATATCGACCATGATAGAATATCGACCATGATAGTTATGAAGTTTAAGATAAGTAATCAATTTTTGATATAAAGCGCTGTAATCATCTTGCCAAAAATCAGCTATATTATCCAGATGAAAATTGCCTTCATTATATATTTATTGAGGCAATATAATTGCTTTATAATATATATTGGACATCGCATATCTCTATTTTTACAAAACTATATTTAGGAAGATGGATTATAGCTTGATAGAATTTTTGTAATATTAATATATCGCATGATTATTACACAAATATATTGAACATAAAAGTTGAAAGGTAATTTTTAAAGTTATGCTAGAAATAGGTGATTAGGGTCAATACCAATGATATTTAACATTTGCAAAGTTTGCTGCTTTTAAAAGCACGCTATGATTTTGATCTACCAAAGCGTGCTTTGTTTTAAAAAATTTGGAATTTTATTTATGGGCATCCAACATATGGCGATTGGTTTTGCCAAGGTAATAGACAAGCGCTGCCCCAAATAGTGGTAAAATGCCAAGGATTAACAAGCCCAATGATGCGCTACTGGTGGTTTCCTTAATCCAACCCATGAGATAAGGACCACCAAAGCCAGCAAGATTGCCCACCGAATTAATCAGCGCAATACCTGCTGCGGCAGCACTACCAGTTAAAAACGCGGTTGGCAGTGTCCAAAATAGTGAAAAACAACAAAAAATACCAATAGCTGCAAAGGTTAGTGCAACCATAAGAATAATCGGCTCTTTCAAAAAGCTTGCGGTAATAAGGGCGATAGAGGCTAATAAAAATGGCAAGATCACATGCCAGATACGCTCACCAGTGCGGTCGGAATGAATGCCCCAAAGTACCATAGCAATAGCGGCAAAGAAATAAGGAATAGCAGTAACAAAACCCGTTTCCACATTGCTTAAACCAAAAGCCTTGATAATTTGTGGTAACCAAAAACTCATGGCATAAAGTGCTGCAACAAAGCTAAAATAAACAAAGCACAAAATTAATACGCGCGGCGAGGTAAGCCCTGCCATAAACGAATGATCGCTACCAACTTTGCGCCCTTTTTCAGCTTCCATGGCAATTTCATTTTCAAGCCAATCTTTTTCGTCATTTGTCAGCCATGATGCTTTGCTTGGTCTATCGGTTAGATAAAACCAAGCAATAATGCCAAGAATGACTGTTGGCACCCCCTCAATGATGAAAAGCCATTGCCAACCGCGCAAGCCCCAAAATCCGTGCATTTCAAGCAAAATGCCTGAAATTGGTGCGCCAATTAGGGTTGATATGGGTACTGCAATCACAAATCCTGCTAAAATACGGGCGCGGTAACGGCTTGGATACCAATAGGTTAAATAAAGCAAAATGCCGGGAAAAAACCCAGCTTCCGCAAGACCAAGCAGCAAGCGCAAGCCATAAAAACTCCATTGGCCTACAATGAGCGCCATGAAACAGGAGATCAGCCCCCAAGTGATTAATATGCGGGCAATCCACAGCCGCGCGCCTAATTTTTCCATAAAATAATTGCTAGGCACTTCAAAAAGGAAATAGCCCACAAAAAATATACCTGCACCAATACTATAAATTGTTGGTGTAAAGCTTAAATCTGCATTCATCTCCAATGCGGCAAAACCAACATTGACCCGGTCAAGATAGGCCATAAAATAGGCAATAATCAAAAAAGGCACTAAGCGCAGCGATACTTTGCGTATGGCGCTTTGCTCAATGCTTGCTAACGATTTTTTTGCCGTTACATTTGAAATTTCAACCATGAATCTCCCTCTTCCCGTAAAATAATGTGGTTCAAGTCAATAAATCTTGTTTACCCATGCTTTCCCCTAAAAGCCCATAGACTATAAACTTGAAAATAAAGAATAATTTTCTATACTTAAATGAAAAGACGATCAATCACTTTTATGCTGAAGAGCATATTGGCTTTTCTGAAAGGCAACACATGCGCAAAACTCTTAGTTTTGGCGCATTGTCTAAACGCAAAACTTGATCAACTCTTGCTGAATATGCTTTTAATAACAGCCAAGTTAAAAATTACAAAGATTACGCATTTATATATGGAATGTCATTTCTTGCGTGTTATTCATCATCGAGCATTTTATTGAGCACAATGTTTTATGCGATTGAAAAACCCTACATTAAAAATTGTATCCATACACTTAATTATCATGCATTATGATCTGATGCTTTATTTCAATCTTTTATAAAGCCCAAAACTTTATAAAGCCTTATAGTTTTATTAAACACAAGAGTTTTATTACAAAGCGATGTTCTAAATTCACAAATATGGATCGTTCGATGTCAAATTATTCGCAATAGTTTAATGTTAAAATTAATCAGATGACCATGGCGAAATTTGCGTTGGTAAAAGAGGTATTTGTTTAAGGGTTACGCCACGGTCGTCGATAAATTCTACCTCGTAGGCTATGCAAGGATTTGAAAATATTTCTATTATAGTACCACGTTCGCCCTTTTGTAAATTTTCAGTTTCTAAATCTTCCAAAACTACGACAATATCAAATAATCTATATTCCATAAAATGTCTTTCTTATTCGACAAAAAGATGGGGTCAAGCAGCTATACTAGATCTTAATGTGTAAACTTGGCTAGTTTAAATGAACGCGTCGCAAGTTTGATATAGTATTAAGTCAAGTTTAAAGTTTTACTAAGGGGAAATATATTGAATATGGTAGAGGCAGAGTAGATAACTAATTTTTATAATGAGGGTTTATAAAATGATTGAGTATCAAGGCTGGATGACTGTAAGTGGACATTGGTTAGAAGAATGTGAAGAGGACTTTGATTATCAAGCCGCATTAAAAACGATTAAAGCTGAATTTAAAAATAAATTTGCACATGAAAATGTCTATCATGAAAATAATTGCTTTATAAAGCTAGATTTCTTTAATGGCTTATTACGAATTACGGCTATAGGATGCAATAATAGAAAGACCAATATTTTTCAAAATCTATTTGATTTTTTTACTTTTACCCAATCGGTTGCAATCGGTTCATATGGAATCTTTAGTTTTTATGATGATGAACCAAGTGGTGAATATAAATATCATATTTATAAATTTATCAAAGGCGAATGCATTCATGATTTTGATCCGCTATTATCATCATTTTGTTCGATGGAGTAGAAACTGCAATTGTTGGAAGTAAGTTATTTATGAATGGTTGTTTATTTCGCTGCATTGGTTGATAATCCATCCGCATTTTTTAGCCGAATTGCTTTAATGCTTGGAAGTCTATTAAGTTATCAATCAAAAATTGATAAAATTTTTCGTCACTTTGTTTATGTTGTTCATAAAGCGTGTCAATCAGTGCGGTCCAATGTCTAGCCGACTGATAGTGATATTTCACTTTTAAAAATTCGCTCAATTCATCATTGTAGTTTTTTCGGCTTTGCTCACTATCCGCCAAACACCTTGAATAGGCGTAAAGATAGCCATAGAAGAAATTGGTTATTTCGACTTGGCAATTTTCATCTATAAAAAACATGCCAATATGTTTTTTTATAAAGGCGAGGTTTTCTTTATCAATCATTATTTGCTAGCACCAAAATATTTTAAGGCAAGGCGTGCCAAACTATCAAGACTATAGCCAATGATACCAATTAGCAGAATAATTGCCATTAATTCAGGGTAATCCAAGCGATCACGCGCATCGAGGATAAAATAACCAAGCCCTGCATTAACACCCAACATTTCTGCCGGCACGATAACAATCCATGCAATACCAATAGCAAGGCGAAGGCCAACAAAAATTTGTCCAAAAATACCGGGAAGAATAACAAAAAATAAGGTTTCAACTTTAGTTGCGGCTAGGCTTTTGGCAAGTTGCAACCAATGGCGGTCAAGCTGGTTTACCCCTGCTGCGGTGTTTAACAAGATTGGCCAAATGGCAGCAAAGGCAATTAAAAAATAAATCGGCTTATCACCAACGCCAAACACCATGACCGCTATCGGCATCCAAGAGAGGGGTGAAATCATACGTAAGAATTGAAATGCCGGCGATGTTGTTTTAGCAGCTATTGTTGAACAGCCAACCATAAGCTCTAACGGGATACCAAGGATAAGTGCAAAAAACAGCCCAACCAATATGCGCTTTAAACTTGCACCAACATGCAAGATAAGATCTGGGCTTTGTAACAAATGCCAAAAGGCAGGAAAGGCAAGACTTGGCGAAAAACGCGCGGCAAAGCCATTGCCCTTTGCCCAAATATCAATAGCAAACCACCATAGAAAAACAAGGATAGCCAGCCCTAAAATGCCAAGATAAAAGGCTTTCAATTTTGCCGTGGAAGCCTTCAACGGTAATTTTGTTTGGGTTAAATGCACGCTCAT
Source organism: Bartonella sp. HY038 (assembly GCF_014117425.1). NCBI lineage: Bacteria > Pseudomonadati > Pseudomonadota > Alphaproteobacteria > Hyphomicrobiales > Bartonellaceae > Bartonella > Bartonella sp. HY038. Next base: position 92,966 of record NZ_CP059726.1, on the reverse strand, counting down.
TTATGCTTCAATCACCTCAACGCGTTCAAAATTTTGCTCAAGCCCAAAGGCCGGTAAGCCGCCAAATTGGAGAAGTGCTGCTTTAATAAAGCGATCATCAACAAGGTCTTTGGCGGCAAATTCTGGGTCTAAATTGGCAAGAAAAGCATTATCGCCGTGCATTAATGTGGTTTTTAAATGCTCGATCAATGATACCGTATAAGACGGGAGAGGGTAGGGCTGGAAACCGATGCGCTTTTCGCGCCATTCTGGGTGTTTAATCGCACCGCTTTTAAGATAGGCGCTATCATCACGGGCATTTTCCACCAGTACTTTTGTGAGTGCAGCAACCGAATGGGGAGTATAGCGGTTGGCATTATCCTTAGACAAAAGTTCCGCGGTTTTTTGGCGGTTGGCAATTGTCCATAATTGCGCATCAACAAGAGCATTAACCACATTTTGCGACCATTGCGGACGCTCCATCAAATCGCTTTCATTCATTAAAACAAGGCAGCAGGCATGGTCTTTCCAAACATCACCGGTAAAGCGCAATATTTTGCCAATGCCGGCAAGTTCACCAAGGGCGTTAAATGGCTCTGCAACAATGTAGCCAGCAATTTCGCCATTGGCAAGGGCCGGCACCATGTCAGATGGCGCAAGAATGACAAGATTAACCTCGCGCTCGCCAATGGTGCCACTTTTCTTTGAAACAGGGGTAAGTCCGGCTTTTTTGAGCAAAATTTGTAAAACAACATTATGAATTGAATACCAAAAGGGAATGGCAACGGTTTTACCGGCAAGATCATCAATCGAATTGATATTTTCAGCAACCGATAGCGCCGAACCTGACATATGGTTCCAAGCGACGACTTTTACCGGTGCTTTGCTATTATAACGCGCCCAAACGGCAATTGGTGACAAAACATGCACCGCATTGACTTGTTCTGCAAAAAACGCTTCAACCAATTGTGCCCAAGAACGAAACATCACCGGCTTTTCAGCCTTAACGCCATGTTTTTCAAAAAAGCCTTGGCCATGGGCAACCAGCAAAGGGGTGGCATCAGTAATTGGCAAATAGCCAATTTTTAATGGTTCATCTTGTTTTGCGCCACTTTGGGCATTGGCAAAACGCGTGTTTAATATGGAAGCCGCCCCTCCTGCGGTTAAAAGCGCGGCAAGGCGCATAATATCGCGGCGTGAAAAAAACTCATCATTCATAATATGTCCTAATGCTTTGGGTAAAAAATAAAATCAGCCATTCAATTTTAATGGGCTAGTTTTTGCATTATCTCGTTCTGGATGGCTAACGCCATTGAACTATCATTACCGTTTTGGCGTAAGTGTGTAAGATCCCACTCGCCAAGCAATTGACCCGGAGTACCGCCAATCAGCAAAACCCTATCGCTCACTCTTAAAGCTTCATCAATATCATGAGTAATAAGCAAAGCGGCACTTTGATAATCGCTAATAATTTTGATTAAAAGCTGTTGCATTTGCCCTCTGGTAATTGCATCAAGTGCGCCAAACGGCTCATCAAGCAATAAAACATCAGGCTGGCGGGCAAGACAGCGGGCAAGGGCGACGCGGCTTGCCATGCCGCCAGACAATTGCGCCGGCATTAATGCACCTGCATTTTCAAGATTAACTTCGCGCAGGGCACGTTCTATACGCTGATGGCGCACTTGGCTCTTTAATTTGGGCTGATGTTTAAAGTTAAGGCCAAAGGCAACATTTTTATAGACATTAAGCCAAGGCAACAAGCAAGGGTTTTGAAAAGCCATGCTAAGGCGCGGATGAACTTTAAAAACTTCTACACCGTGAATTTTGACCACACCATTTTGTGCGCGTTCAAGGCCACCCAAAATCCGCAATAGGCTGGATTTGCCAACGCCGCTTGGCCCTAAAATGGAAACAATCTCACCTTGTCGAAGCGTCAAGCTAAAATCAGTTAAAATGGTGGTTTTACCATCATGGCTGATTGTTATATTTTCCCCAGCAAGCACAATATCGCCTTTTGGTGCAGCTTCCCTTGCATCAAGCATATTATTTACGGGCATAGCTGCGAGAGGCACTTCATCTTGAAATGCGGATTGAGTAAAGGATCGACCGACCACATTATTTCCATTCATATAATTAAGTTATTTTATTGGTTTTGCGCTTGTAACACTGCCTTTAATTGTGTGATGCTTGGTGTGATAATAGGGATAAAAGCTGCTTCACGCAAGCGGCGTGCAAAATCGCTACCAGTTTTTTGCAAATAGGCTTTGCCCCCTAATGTTTGCAATTCAAGCCAAATGGCTTTAGTAACCAAATCAGCAAGGCGAATACGAATGCGAAATAAGGCTGCAATATCGCTAATGAATTGCTGTTCAATCAACCCTTGCTGTAATTCATTGGTAAGGCTTGCAAGATCACTTGTTAATGTGTCAATTTCTGCGTTCAGCACATTGCGGCCTGCGCCCTGATTATGCTGTGCCTCGTCTAAAATGCGCCGTGCAAGCCCCAAGGACATAGCGCATTGCATACCAATAAAGCCCGGACGAACGGGTGCTATTGATGCGGCAAGATTATGGAAGATAATATGCTTTTGATCAATTTGCACATTTTTAAGCGATATGGATGCGGTATGGCTGGCACGAAGAGCCGTTAAGTCCAAATCATCAGAGCGGGTAAGGCCAAGATCATCAGCGGCAAAGCTCGCAACAAAGGCGGTTTTGTCAGCGCGCTCAATCGCGGCAGCGATAACAAAATTGCCAAGCCGCAAATTGGTAACCCAAGGCATGATACCATCAACAATAGTTTTACCATTTGTTTCAGCACTTACCTTAATTTGCAATGTTTCCAAACCGGCCATAAATTTCATGGCATTGGAAAGTGCTGATGCACCGGCTAAACTGCCATTGATAATTTGCGGCAATTGCTCTATTCGTAGCTGTTCATTGTCGCTTTCAATTAAAAAATGAGCATAAGTTTTTTGCCCCCAAAGCACAAAGGCAGCCGTTAAAGAATGGTAGGAAAGGGCAGCAATTGCCTCAACACTATCGCAAATTGTGCCACCATCACCGCCAAAATCCTTAGCAACGCCAATGCCAATTGCGCCAGTTTTTAACAATTGCGGTAAAATTTCATCGGCTTTGTCGCTTTGCTCATCAAGACTATTGGCGTTTTGACTAAAATAATCAAGGCCAGTTAACCCATGGCGAATTTCATTAGATTGAAAAGACAAAGCCTTGCCCTCATTTTGCTGTTGTTGCATTTTTATCATTTGCAAATTTGCCTTTTCTTTTATTAATGCTTTATCGCTTTATTGATTTTTCATTCATAAGGCAATAATTGCTCATTAATTGGCGGTTGGCCAAGATTATTGCTCTATTTCCAATCATTTTGTGCGTGTCATTTCGTCACCTTTTTATAGTATCTGCTAAACTATTAGGTAATCATCCAAAAAATACCAGTATAATTTATCAAATATTACTAAAATTTTAGTTTTGTTTGCTGTAATGAACCTATATTCAATTGCATTTTTGAGATTTTACATATGGCAAAATATTTCAATAATTGCTTTTTTACAAATTTTGGCTATTTTCGTAAAGACGATGGTTAAACAACAGATTATTAAAAAGTGCGGGTGCAAAAATGCACACCGAAAAAAGCATAAAGGCATATTGCATGGATAAAACGCAACAGGTTAATGCGCAATGCTATCAGTTAGAAAATATGCGCTATGCTGCGCAAGTGATTGCAATTTTTCTTGGTGTCACTTCGCTCTATTTAGCCTCCTATGTCCAAATACCCATTGGACCTGTACCAATCACCTTACAAACTTTTATTGTTACATTTATAGGAGCGTTTTTTGGACCGCGCCTTGGTTTCATCACCGTTATTTTATGGCTTTTTTGTGCGGCCATTGGTTTACCACTTCTTGCCGATGGAAAGTCTGGCCTTGCACCTTTTTATGGCGTAACTGCCGGCTATCTTTATGCCTTTCCTTTTTCTGCATTTTTAACGGGTCAGCTTGCCAAAAAGGGTTGGAATGGCAGTAATTTGAAATTATGCATTCTTAATATGTTACTTGGAAATTTGCTTTGCCTGTCGCTCGGCGCTTTATGGCTTGCGAGCCAAAAAGGCGGACAAATTGCTTTTGTTTATGGCTTTATGCCATTTTTACTTGGTGCGATTATCAAGTCTTGCGCCGCAGCCCTTTGCCTTAAAATCATTGACATATATCTTAGGGGCAAAACCTATGGGACTAATTAAAAGCTAAGAAATATTTAAAATAAGCAAATGTGAAAGATGCATATTATTAAGCTATAAAATCGCTCTTTGCATCACATGTTTTCAATAACTCGCAAAATTGAGCCAAAAGGTTTTATTTGCAGTTAATGATTTCTATTATCACTGAAATAGGTCATTTTGATTTATCTTCAATAATAAAATGTCAATGGCAAAGCAATTATTAGCCCAAATTACATTGCCCCGCTTTTGTCTTTCCAAACAATGACGGAGCAATAAAACTGATATGATCAATTAAATTTCACATTAGAGCGCTTTCCGAAGAGTGTGAAGCGGTTTTCGGGTAAAAACGCGGTGTAAACAATGGATTAGAGCGCTGATCTGATCCAATCAGATCGAAATGCGCTCTAATTAGAATTTTGATCTAAAGCCTATAGTGGCGTTTAATGTATAACTATCGCCAAAATCGCTAAAGCTGGTGCGGCCATCAACTTCCCCATAAATGGAATAGCTATCATCTTTCCAATTATAGCTGAACCCTGTGCCCAAGCCACCCCAAAACCGGTCTTGGTTATTGCGGAAGTAAACCTTGGTCACACTAATTTCAGTGCCATTTAAAAATTCATAATAAAGATTACCAATAGCATAGGTTTTAAAACGGCGAATGTCACCATTTGATGCTTTCCAAACCCGTGCATGATCAAAAGACATGCCAAGTCGTCCGGTTAGAGCATCACCATCGCGGCTTTGTATATAGCCTTGATACTTATCAGAAAAGCTATTGAAATCAACGCTATTATAGGATAGTTGGGCTTGCGGCGTTATAGTCCATTCATTGCTTAGAGCGATTTTCTTACCAGTTTCAATGCTTAAACTATAGCCATTGCCGTGGTTGCCATTTGCTAATTTTTGATTTTGTAACCATTTAGAGCGCAGATCGCTATCAAACCACATAAGTTGAGCAACACTGTCGATATAAACATCATTATTGCCATACCATGTCAATGTGCCACCAAAACCATATGCGGTGGTTTTGATATCACCTGTGCCAAACCGCGAAGAGATATCAGCTTTTGCGTTACCATATTGAAAATAGACGCCGCCAATAAGTTGGCCGCTAGTAAAGCTTTGACTATAAAAATCTAAACCAAACTGCATTTTTAGCAAGTCAATATCATAATTAGACGCTGTTTTACTTACATGCGAATTGACATGGCCGGTTAATCCCTCGGCCCTCATCCAAAAGCCACGCTCTTCGGTTTTTGCCGCAAAGCTTTGGTTGCCATCGGTCAAAAGCCATTTGCGATTGCCAACGCGTTGTTCAAGTGTGCCTAAATTATTTAAACGCTGCAGAATTTGCGGATAAATTTCATATATTGGCACTGCTGGTGAATAAACAGGACTAGGTATAGGCCTTGGTTCGGGCACTGGTTGAGGCTCAGGTGTTGGTTTTGGCTCTGGTTGAGGCTCGGGTTTTGGTTCTGGCTCAGGTTTTGGCTCTGGCTTGGGTTCAGGCTTTGGTTCTGGCTCTGGCGTGGTATAAAGCGAGCGTAAATACCAATCACCAGTAAAATTACCTGCTACATTTCCTGCATAAAGTGAATAAGCATAAGCGCCTGCCGCAACAGCCACTCTTCCTTCAAAACTATAATCTCCAGCCAGTGTAAAGTTGCTTGTTTGGGATGTGCCGTCAACTTGGATAAGTTGAATACCGTTACCTGTGGTTAATGCGCCTAATCCATCACGATTAACAACATAAACATCTGTTGCACCACTTGCATTACCGGTAATATGTAAAAAGTCGGTGGCTGAATCATCATTGCCAAGAACCGTATCAAAAATTATTTTGCCGCTTGTGCTTGTATAATCGCCATTAATTGTCAGCAAGCCAATATTATTGTCGCCTGGCTTAATTGTGCCATTATTGACAGTGCTGCCAACAATGCCCAAGCCTTCAAGCGTGCCATCTGCAGTAATGTCAAGTGTGCCACCTAATTGACCATTTACCACAAGCGATCCACCGGTGATATTTGTTTCGCCCTCAAAATTGCTACTATCTGCTGTAAGCTTAGTGCGACCAGAAAACTGATTTATTGTTCCCTTAGCAATGCTCGTTGCAGCTGAAGTTAATTGGCTATTAAAAATATAATCTGTAGCATTATGATTAAAATTAAGTGTTGCATTGCCAAGACTAATGTTTGGCGCGTCAACAATTCCAGGAGCAATTGCTGCATCACCGGCTTTTGCACCAATATTTAAACTTGCAGAAGACGCACTTTCTGCTGCCATATAAATAGTATCTTGTGCTTTTAGCGTTGCATTATCATGAAGGGTTACGCTTGCCGTACCAGCTTTTGCGATATAAATATTGGTTGCAGAAGATACAACCGAACCATCGCCAGCAATATCGACATTTGCAGAACTGCCATCATTTACCGCAAAGATTAAATCATGAGCGGTTGAAAAAACACTTGCATTATTAAGAGTAAAAGTAGTCTGCCCAGCAATTGAAATAGCTGCCCCGCCAGTCGCATTAAACTGTGCGCCATTATCTAAATTGATTTGTGCATTGGCACCAACCTCTTGTGCAGTGTAGAAATTTTGTACAATAACCGCACCATTATTATTGACATTGAATATACCAGTGCCACTTTGAGCAACCAAAATATTTGCATTATTAACGTTTAGTATAGATCCTTCGCCATCAATATTAACTGTACCGGTAATACCAGATGAGCGACCAACAATAATATTTTGATCCGTATTGCTAAATTGCAGCTCGCCGCCATTTAGAATATCAAGGCGGCCATTACCTTGGCTGCCAATCCAAAAATCATTATTGCTACCGCTTATTTCAAGTTTTGATCCAGCGTCAGAAATTGTAAGATGTCCAGAAGAGCCAGTTAATACGCCGATTTGGCCATATTTTGCTTGTACATAACCACCATCTAGAATAGACATTGTGGTGCTATTGCCAGCAGCTGCCCAACCTAAATAAAGGGCGTCGCTAATATTAATTTGCGAGCCTATACCCGTTACAGTGATAGAAGCGGGTGAATTAATCCCAGATATGAAAGTTGCATTGAGGTTAACAATACCAGTATCTATTGAGCTTGTTCCAACCTTCAACGTTCCATCTATATCTAAATTTTCATTAACCACCCAAGGTGTTGATGTATTTCCTGTAGGGGAAACTGTTATTGTATCAGTAGCACCAATATAAGCACCAAATGCAAAGCTCTTACTTAAAACAAGTAGGGATACCCCATAAAACAATTTAAGAAAATTTGTTTTAGCCTTTTGTTTAAAAGTATTTGCGATATTCATGCACTCATTCCTAATATTTATATAGTTTTACCTATTAATATAATAAAATGATAATGCAACAATTTAAAAATTAAAAATTTTTATTAGCAATTGCTAAAATTATATATCTTTCGAATAGGCCGACAATTAACGCGTTAATTTTATACCACGCCGTTATGAGCAATATATTTTTCCACAGGGCAAAAGTGTTGCCTAATATAGGATAGGGTGACTTTTAGAGGGTAATAAGCCACTTGCCATTGTGATTTGACAAGTGGGTTTAAACTAGCACTGACTAATATACCAAATTCTGCGAATATTTCATAAAGCGATAAGGCGTAATTATGAGTAATCATGCATTAAATATTAAGTCAAATGGACTAAAAATCATTAAATAATTTATTGGCAGATGCTTTTTCTTGCAAATATTTGTTGTATTCATCAGTGAAAAATTGATGCATTTTATGAAAATTGTCGATTATATTTTCATAAATTTCGGTTTGTTTAAATTTTGCAATTGCATCGTTTAAATTGTCTATGTTGCAGTTCAATTGGCAATTAATTTCCTTTTTTTTTCTTTGAATTTCATTCAAAGAGATTCCCATTCCGTGCGGTTCAATTTCACGCAAAAACATTTTCAGATGACCAATTTCCATGCTAAGAAAAATGATAGCATAGGTTTTAACGCCTTTTAGCAACTTCAAAAAATCATCTTTTTCGTAAAAAATGTACCTTAGCTCAAATATTGATAATATTTGTCTTACAATATTTATCTCAATAGGATTATCTAACGCTGAATACACTGCCATAGAACTATTGCCAGCTAAATTATATAAAATGGGAAGTGCATCTTTCAAATAAATCAAAAAATATTCTAAAGAGTGATCATATTTTTCAAAAAAATCTATATTATTTTCATATATTGGCTTTATAATCTCTTTTCTAAATAATTGCGGTTCTAATTGATACAACATCAAAACGACGTTATCGGCACTTCTCTTTGAGAAGTGTTCGACATGTTTGAATATATTCCCATTAAACCAAGTCAAGCAATAAGCGGCAAAATATTCTTGGAAAGAGCGATGCGTAAAATCATAAGACAACCCGTCCTTTTTTAAAAAACATAGACTTTCGGTTAAGTCGCTTATTACATTTTGGGGTATCTGATTTAAACTTAACGGCTTTTGTGCTTCTCCAATAAGGGTCTCAAGTTCTTCTTGTGTAAATTCATATCTTTCTTGACTATAACTCTTTAAACAAATGAGAGAAATAAGTTTTTAAATTCTGTGCGCCCGAGGTTACAATATAACTTACGTTTATAGCCATTTTTCATCAAATCATGACGTTCAAATAGTGCACCGAATGCTTGCTCATAAAAATCCACCATAAGATCAGGTAAGTTTTGATTGTCGGCATAGGCAATCAGCATCATATAGGCTAAAAGCGGCGTTGTTAAAAAACTTTCATGGGTTTGATAGATTGATCCTAGATTATTTAAAAAGGTTGTTTTCTTTTCCTTATCAAAAGGTGCTTTTTTAATAAGGTCACGCACTTGTTTTTCATTTAACGGCAAAACCTTAATAATTTCAAATTGGTTCCAACCCGAAAAACACTCATCAGGACGGCTGCTAATAATGAGGGTAACATTGGGGTTATTTTCTCGCAGGGAAATGATATGCGCTTGCAGTTCATGTCGGTTATCATGTGTGACTTCGTCAAAGCCATCAAGCAGCAAATAAAAATTACCTGCCCTTAAGCCATTAGTAAAATTTTCCTTGGATATGGTTGAGCCTGTTTTTATCACCGATTGATAGATGAAATCTTCAAGGTCGCTATGTTTGGCTTTATTAAAACTTCTAAGTTCGAGAAAAAATGGAATTTTTCCACGCGGGTCTTCAAATAAGGAAATCCACAAATAACGCATAAACATGGATTTACCGCCGCCGCCGGTACCGGTTAAAACATAGGCATTGTTATCATAAGCATCGTTTATATTTTTTATACGCTCGATTAATTGGTAATGATCTACGTGTTGTTTATGAATTTCAAAATTTTGACCCGCATAAATATCAAGCATATTTAACGGTTTGGTGCCATCAAGTACAGTTTTTATCTTGGTGCATTTGTCAAAAGTTGCTTTAAGATGAGGTTTAAAATCTGTTTTGATAGAAGCAGGGTTAGCAAAGTGCTGTTTAACCCGCTGATCCACGTAGCTTTCGATTAATTTTTTGAATGCTTTTGCAAAACCTGCTGCAACAAAAGTTGTTAATACTTCCACCGTAATTCCCCATAATGATTTGATGCAATCATTAAAGCGGTAAAGTAGGTATTCTGCAAGTTCAAAAACAAAAAAACGCTTGGCAAGTGCTGCCAAGCGGTTGATTTGTATTCAAACAATATTTGTAAAATTAGCCAAAAAGCTTGTTCATGGTTTTGCTATAAGTTTTAAATATTTCATCACGCGCAATGTGTTTGCCATCGCGCACAACTTCAACGCCATTAACCCAAGTGCTTTTAACATCCACCGTTCGCGCAAAAATCCAATTGTCTAAAATTGCGTCTTCCTTAATCCAATCTTGACCTTTTAAATCAAGGGCAACAAAATCGGCGCTATTTCCGCATTTAATTGCGCTTTGGCTTTTTAGCGCTTGATCGCCGCCCTTTATCGCTTCATCAAATAAATGGCGGCCATTAGAGCCTAAAGGTTTGGCGATTGCATTACGCATATGGGTTTTTAAGCGCACGGAATATTCAAATTGGCTTAGTTCATCCGCAACGCTAATATTAACATTGGAGTCGCTGCCAATGCCAAAACGGCCACCATGTTCCATAAAGGGCAGGGCGTTGAAAATTCCATCACCAAGATTGCCCTCGGTTAGCGGACAAAGACCAGCAATTGCGCCAGATTTTGCTATATTGACGGTTTCATCTTCTGTTAAATGGGTGGCATGGATCAAGCACCAATTTTCATTAACCTTAAAGCGGTTTAACAGCCATTCCACTGGGCGCTCACCACTCCATGCAACGCAATCATCAACTTCTTTTAATTGCTCGGCAATATGGATATGGATTGGATTACCATCAGCAAGTGGCAAAATTTCCTTTAACTCATCTTCTGTTGCGGCGCGTAAACTATGGGGCGCGATGCCAACAATACTTTTTTCAAGATTTTTTGCGTGGCTCCGGCATGATTGAACCAGTTTTGCAAAGCTCGCTGTGTCATTAATAAAACGCTTTTGCCCGTCAACTGGTGTTTGGCCACCAAAACCCGCATGAGCATAAAAGACCGGCAATAGGGTTAGATGAATACCGCTTTTTTGCGCAGCATTGCAAATGCGGCCGGCCATTTCGCCAATATCATTATAGGGCTTGCCGTCAATATCATGATGCAAATAATGAAATTCGCCAACACGGGTAAAACCAGCTTCCAACATTTCGATATAAAGCTGTGATGCAACGGCTTCCACCTCGTCAGGATTCATAGCAAGGGCAAGGCGGTACATTTCATTGCGCCAGCTCCAAAAACTGTCAGGCGTTGCGCCGCGCCGCTCGGTATAGCCTGCCATGGCACGTTGAAAAGCATGGGAATGCAAATTGGGCATGCCGCTTACCAGCACGTTGTAATGGGCGCCTGTCTGCTGCGGATTACCATCATAGGCATTTTCGTCAATCGCAGTAATTGAGCCATTTTCAAAGCTGATCGCGACATTTTTTTGCCAGCCCTTAGCCGTTAATGCGCTATCTGCAAATATCTTTTGCATCCTATCCTCCACTTGTTCACAATTTTGTATCGTTCATATTTTTGTCAGCGTAGTCTTTTAACCTTTTGTATCAACGTTATTTTTACCGCCAATAATGGCTAAAATATTCACTTTTTAAAACTTTGGCAGGGTTTTAAAATAAATTTGATTTGAATTTAAAAACTTTCTACTTGCCAGATTTTTAATATGTATATACATTATAACAAAAATAGGGAGGCTTCAATGGGAAAAATCATTCCATTTACCACTTCTGTGCCGCAACATCATGTATTTGCCGGCAATGATATTCTTTTCAAAAATGTATCTTTAATGACAATGGTCGCCTCTTCGTCTGGAGCATCTGCGCAAAACAGCGCGTCAGATTCCCATTTAGGCATTATTAAAAATGGTGCGATCTTTGTAAAAGATGGTTTGATAGCCTTTGTAGGTTCTGAAAATGACTTGCCGGCAATAAAAAGCGATCATGATATTATTGGTCTTGGTGGCCGTTGGATGAGCCCAGCATTGATTGATTGCCACACCCATATTATTTACGGCGGCAACCGCGCCAAAGAATTTGAAATGCGCCTTGCTGGCGCAAGCTATGAAGAAATTGCCCGCAGCGGTGGGGGCATCGTGTCGACCGTGGGGTCGACACGAGCGTTAACGGTTGATGAAATGGCAGCAACATCGCTGCCACGTCTTGACCAATTGATAAATGAAGGTATCACCACAATTGAGGTAAAGTCTGGCTATGGGCTTGATATTAAAAGCGAGCTTGATATGTTGCGCGCTGCCCGCAAGCTGGAAACTTTACGCCCGATAAAAGTGCGTACCACGTGTTTAACTGCCCATGCAACACCGGTTGAATATAAGGGGCGCAACGCTGCTTATATTGACGAGGTGGTGTTACCCGTACTTGAACAAGGCGCACGTGAAGGTTTAATTGATGCGGTTGATGCATTTTGTGAAAATATCGCCTTTTCACCGCAAGAGTTAAAGCCAGTTTTTGATAAAGCAGTAGCCTTGGGCTTGCCCGTAAAGCTTCACGCCGAACAATTGAGCAATCTTGGCGGCGCAAAATTTGCCGCTTCCTATGGGGCGCTTTCGGTTGACCATATCGAACATTTGGACGAAGAAGGCGTTGCGGCCATTGCAAAATCTGGCACGGTAGCGGTTATATTGCCGGGGGCTTATTACACCATTCATGAAACAAAAAAGCCACCTATTGCACTTTTGCGCCAATATAATGTGCCAATGGCGGTGGCAACTGATTGCAACCCCGGCACATCGCCCTTAACATCGCTATTGCTCACCATGAATATGGCGGCAACCTTGTTTGATATTCGTGTTGATGAATGTTTAGCAGGTGCAACCCGTGAAGCTGCCCGCGCCCTAGGATTATTGGAAAGCCGTGGCACCTTAGAAGTGGGCAAACGCGCAGATCTTGCCATTTGGAATATTGATGAACCGGCCGAGCTTGTTTACCGCATTGGCGCAAATCCGCTTTATGCGCGTTATATTTCAGCACAATAAACAAAATTTACAAAAGCAAAATTTTTAAGAAAATGTCCAAATTGGACGGGAGGTAAAAATGACAATTACTTTAAAACCGGGTGAAGTAACCCTTGAACAAATTAGCGATATTTACTGGAATGGTACTAGCGTTAAACTTGATCGTAGTTTTGATGCAGCGATTGAAAAAGGCGCCGCACGCATTGCAGAAATTGCCCAAGGTAATGAGCCTGTTTATGGAATTAATACTGGCTTTGGCAAGCTTGCCTCTATCCGTATTGATGCAAGCGATGTTGCAACCTTGCAGCGCAATCTTATTCTTTCCCATTGCTGCGGTATGGGTGCGCCGTTAAGTCGCGACATTGTTCGCCTTATCATGGCATTAAAATTGGTGTCGCTTGGCCGTGGTGCTTCTGGTGTGCGTCTTGAACTTGTCCGCCTCATTGAAGACATGCTAGAAAAAGATGTAACGCCGCTTATTCCTGAAAAAGGCTCAGTCGGCGCATCTGGCGATCTTGCGCCACTTGCTCATATGGCAGCGGTCATGATGGGCGAGGGCGAAGCTTTCTTTAAGGGCGAGCGCATGAGTGGCGCCAAAGCCTTGGCACTTGCTGGTTTAAGACCAGTTATTTTGCAAGCGAAGGAAGGCTTGGCACTGATTAACGGTACGCAAACATCAACCGCACTTGCCATTGCTGGCTTGCTGCGTGCTTACCGTGCATCTTGCACCGCGCTTGTGACTGGTGCTTTATCAACTGATGCTGCTATGGGTTCATCTGCGCCATTCCATCCAGATATTCATACACTTCGCGGCCATTATGGCCAGATTGCCACGGCACGTACTGTGCGTGAATTGCTTGACGGCTCGCAAATTCGTGTTAGCCACTTGGAAAATGATGAGCGCGTGCAAGATCCTTATTGCATTCGTTGTCAGCCACAGGTTAATGGTGCGGCAGTTGATGTATTGCGCCACTGCGCTAATACTTTGGTCATCGAAGCCAATGCGGTTACCGATAATCCATTGGTGTTGAGCGATAATAGCGTTGTTTCAGGTGGTAATTTCCACGCTGAACCAGTGGCTTTTGCTGCTGACCAAATTGCATTGGCAGTTTGCGAAATTGGTGCAATTGCACAGCGGCGCATTGCCTTAATGGTTGACCCTGCGCTTTCCTTTGGCTTACCCGCCTTTTTGGCGGCAAAGCCGGGCTTAAATTCTGGTTTGATGATTGCCGAAGTAACATCGGCGGCATTAATGTCTGAAAATAAGCAAATGGCGCATCCTGCTTGTGTTGACTCAACCCCAACATCTGCCAACCAAGAAGACCATGTGTCGATGGCTTGCCATGGTGCACGCCGTCTGCTTGCCATGACTGAAAATCTGTTTTCAATTCTTGGTATTGAATTATTAATGGCAGCGCGCGGTGTTGAGTTTCGCGGCCCCTTAACCACTAGCCCACAATTGCAAAAAGCAATTGCGCATTTGCGCCAAAGCGTGACTTCGCTTGAGGTTGACCATTATATGGCACCAGACCTTGAAGAATGCCGCCGCATTGTTGCATCGGGTGAAGTGGTTGGCCTATTTGACCAAACAATATTCCCCATTTTAAAGGACTAAGTGCAATGGATGTCTTTGAAGTCAAACAAGGCACATCACCGCTTATTTTGGCCTTTCCTCATACGGGCACTTTCGTGCCCGATGATATTGCCGCCAATTTAAACGATACCGGCCGCTTGCTTACCGATACCGACTGGCACATTCATCATTTGTATGATGGGCTTTTGGATAATGTTACTACTGTTCGTGCGTTATTTCATCGCTATTGCATTGATGCCAATCGTGATCCTTTGGGCGTTAGCCTTTATCCCGGGCAAAATACCACAACGCTTGTGCCATTAACTGATTTTGATGGCAAAGATATTTGGACAAATGCCCCCGATATAGAAGAGGTGGAACGGCGCAAGCAACTGTTCCATACGCCTTATCATAATGCTTTAGTTGATGAGATTGCACGAGTAAAAGCCATTCATGGCTATGCAATCCTATATGATTGCCATTCCATCCGCTCACATATTCCATTTTTGTTTGATGGTATTTTACCAGATTTCAACGTCGGCACCAATGAGGGGCAAACCACCACAGCTAAAATGGAACAAGCGGTCATGGATGTGCTTAAAACTGCAAGCAACTATAGCCATGTGCTAAATGGCCGCTTTAAAGGCGGTTGGACTACGCGCCATTATGGCAAGCCGCAAGACAAGGTGTTTGCCATTCAAATGGAGCTTGCCCAAAGCACCCATTTGCAACAGGAAACATTGCCCTTTGCCTATGATGAATCCAAGGCAAAGGCATTGCGTACGCCGTTAAAAGCGGTGCTAGAAGCGGTGATTGCCAGTTGTGCTTAATTTGTTGCGCCTAATTTGTTGTGCTTGAAAACGCATCAGGCAGAAGCATTTGAATTTAATTTTGTAAATTAAACCCATTATCTTATACTTTTGGAGGAGTAAAAATGACCAGTAATCCACGTCATAATATCCGCGAAATCCGCGCCCCACATGGTAGTGAAATCAGCGCAAAAAGCTGGCTAACTGAAGCGCCATTACGCATGTTGATGAATAATCTTGATCCTGATGTTGCTGAAAACCCCAATGAATTAGTGGTTTATGGCGGTATTGGTCGTGCTGCTCGCACATGGGCAGATTATGACAAGATCGTTGAAACTTTGCGCAGCTTAAATGATGATGAAACCTTGTTGGTGCAATCAGGTAAGCCGGTTGGTGTTTTCCGCACCCATAAGGACGCGCCGCGCGTTTTAATCGCCAATTCTAACCTTGTGCCCCATTGGGCTAATTGGCAGCATTTTAACGAGCTAGACCGCAAGGGCTTGATGATGTATGGCCAGATGACGGCAGGCTCATGGATCTATATCGGCTCGCAAGGGATTGTGCAGGGCACTTATGAAACCTTTGTTGAAGCAGGCCGCCAACATTATAATGGCGACTTAAAAGGCAAATGGGTGCTAACGGGCGGCCTTGGTGGCATGGGCGGCGCACAGCCTTTGGCAGCGGTTATGGCAGGGGCTTCATGCCTTGCCATTGAATGTAATCCAGATAGCATTAATTTCCGTCTTCGTACCCGCTATGTCGATGCAAAGGCTGAAACCCTTGATGAAGCAATGGCCATGATTGATAAATGGACAAAGGCTGGCGAAGCAAAATCCGTGGCGCTGCTTGGCAATGCCGCAGAAATTTTGCCAGAAATGGTCAAGCGCGGCATCCGTCCCGATATGGTAACCGACCAAACCTCCGCTCATGACCCAATTAATGGCTATTTGCCCATTGGTTGGACAATGGCGCAGTGGAAAGAAAAGCGCGAAAGCGCCCCACAGGAAGTTGAAAAAGCCGCCCGCGCTTCCATGAAAGTGCATGTCGCTGCCATGCTAGATTTCCACCATGCCGGTATCCCAACTTTTGACTATGGCAATAATATCCGCCAAGTTGCCAAGGATGAAGGGCTTGAAAATGCCTTTGATTTCCCCGGCTTTGTGCCTGCCTATATCCGCCCATTATTTTGCCGTGGCATTGGGCCATTCCGTTGGGCTGCCTTGTCTGGCGATCCAGAAGATATTTACAAAACCGATCAAAAGGTCAAGGAATTATTGCCAGACCATAAAGAGCTGCATAATTGGCTTGATATGGCACGGGAACGCATCTCCTTCCAAGGCTTGCCAGCCCGTATTTGCTGGGTTGGCCTTGGCGACCGTCACCGCCTTGGTCTTGCCTTTAATGAAATGGTTAAAAATGGCGAATTGTCAGCACCAATCGTTATTGGCCGCGATCATTTGGATTCAGGATCAGTTGCTTCACCTAACCGCGAAACCGAAAGCATGAAAGACGGATCAGATGCGGTATCCGATTGGCCATTATTGAACGCATTGCTTAACACGGCATCAGGCGCAACATGGGTATCCTTGCATCATGGCGGCGGCGTTGGCATGGGCTTTAGCCAACATTCGGGCATGGTTATTTGTGCGGACGGCACGGATGACGCAAAACGCCGTATTGAGCGCGTTTTATGGAATGACCCTGCAACAGGCGTTATGCGCCATGCCGATGCAGGTTATGACATTGCAATTGAATGCGCCGGCGAACACAACCTTCGCCTGCCATCTATTTTGGATAACTAGAGTAAAAATCCTCCCAAGGAATGCCCCAAGGCGCAAAACCTTGGGGGCTTTTTGTTATTTTAATTGCTGTCTTAACAAATAATTATTAGCAATTATGTCTTCTATTTCTGTTAGGCTGAAACCAAGTTCATAAAGTACAATCAATTTAAATATACTTTGAGTTTGCAACATTAGCGTATAAACATCGTATCCGAACTGTGTATTTGGTTTTATATCAATACCGTTATGCGTATAATAGTGTCGTGTTTCCACAATATTGCGAATTAGCTCGACATAGTTCGTCCATTTGCCAATTATTACTTCTATTGGTGTTAAAAGATTTGTTAGTTCATCTTCTAATTTAAATTGAGTTGTGTTTTTATAACCGCCTCTTTTATACCTTGCAACATTTTCTAACGCCTGAGCAATTGCTAAAAATTCACTTTCAAGCAAAAATCTTTTGTGAATCTGTGTCGAATGATACAGAGTTAAGCCTGCCTCGATTTCTCTACACAGCAAAAAATAATTATGTAATATTGAGACAAGGCGACCTTGTACAAGGTCATAAGAAAATAAAAAATTATTTATCTTAAAATTTGGCATTTTTTCGACTGATAAATTGCTTTTATAGTAAGTTTGAGTGGCTTTTTGATAGCCATTTTCATCAAAGTAAACCAACACATTGTTAATTGTGGTGATATTATTGCATGCAAAAGAAAAGAAACTGTTTAGATTATGAGCAACTGATATAAATTTAGAAACGTTATCAGGCTTAATACTTGTGATTTTTAAAAAAGGTAATTTTTCAACTATAACTGTTTTAGCATCATGCGCCCAATTGGCTTTCAGAACGAGTTCAATTTTGAAACCGCTAAATTCACCGAGATAAATATTTTGTTCTTTCCCCCAAGTGACACTTTGTGGTTCAATTTCAAAATTTTTCTTGATGTTAAAATCTTGACCATGTAACCAAGTCTCTAATCCCTCTAATTTAAAACGCATTTGGTTTATTTTAAACGGCGCCATATGAGAAGTATGATGATCCAATAAAGCCAAGTCTGCACTTAAAACAATATCATCGCCAATAGATGTGTTTAGTATACAAGATGTTATAAAACAGCCTTGTAAAGTTACATCAAAATTGGTTTTTATAATACCAACTACATTAAATTTAATATCCTCATTGAAAAAATTTGAAGCGTCAAAATTTTTAAAACTTTCAAACAATTTTAGTCGAATATCGCCACCATCTTCAATTGTAAGATGGCCAATGACACCATCTTCTTTGCTTTGTTCTGGAAGCCAGAATTTGCCCATCACATCAATTGGTTGATCTAGCCGCATATATTCCCCCTCACATTTGCTAGTTAAATATCGTTCACTCTATGTTCTCATAAATATAAGTGTTTGTAAAGGTTAAAGCAAAAGGCTTGTATTGTTAATGCAATTGATTATGCTAAAGCCATTGTAAACAATGGTTCGCTTATTGATGAATATTATAAATCTTGATTTTTTTATTTCAACCATGCAATTGCTTGACTATGATTGTATTTACCAACACGATAATAGCGTGATTGAATTCGACTTGGTTGATGATAAAATTACGATAACTAAGAAATATAATCCGATATATTTAAATGATAGTCTTTTCGCGGCTGTCACGCCATTAAAATTTATTGAAGCAGAACAATATAGGCTTTATGTGGGGCAGGGTGATGGGCATGGATCAAGCGGATTTATTATCCTTTGCGAAGATGATGTTTTAAAATGGTTTTTATTTTGTAATACTTCCAATCCATTTGAAGATGCGATGTTAGTCGGCGATTTTATTTTATGCCGCACAAATAATGGTAAGACCTGGAAAATTAATATGAAAAGTCCTGAGAAAATACAAATAGGTAATTAGCATTTACGCATAGTCTCATTTACAGCAGATAGGTGTTATTTTTTTTCATAATGAGTTTTCAAACATAACAAACGCATTTAAAAATACTAGAGCGCCGATTTGGTTGGATCAGATTAGCGCTCTAATCCATTGTTTACACCGCATTTTTGTGTCCAAAAACCGCTTCACACTTTTCAAAAAACGCTCTAAAATATCCTGAGTGGGTATTTTTAAATATAGCCTGCTGTTTTACCTATAAAATCTTTGTGTTTTGGCAATCGCTTGACTTTAAACTGGCTTTCCATCTTTATAAGGTTAAAAGCTGAGTGCAAATAAAAGCAAATCCACCCTTTACTAAAATGCCTTGATATTTTGGGAGAACCCTATGGCCAAGCCGCAAATTTCTACCCTTGATAAATCGCATTGCCAGCCGCAAGATGGTTTACCCACACCGCAAATTTATTGGGCATGGGCAACGCTGATGATTGGCCTAACGCTTGCTGTACTTGATGGTACTATTGCCAATGTTGCTTTGCCAACCATTGCTAGTGATTTTGCCGCTGGGCCTGCTGCCTCCATCTGGATTGTTAATGGGTATCAGCTTGCCATTGTTATCACTATTTTGCCGTTTGCGGCCTTGGGCGAGATTTACGGCTATCGACGTATTTACCTTATAGGCGTTGCGGTGTTTACGCTTGCGTCTATCGCATGTGTTTTTTCGCGCTCGCTTGAAATGCTTACTCTTTCACGCATTATTCAAGGCTTTGGAGCCGCTGGATTGATGAGTGTTAATACTGCGCTTTTAAGATTTTGTGTGCCGCAAGCAAAATTTGGTACTGCCATTGGTTTAAACGCGTTTGTCGTCGCGCTTTCTTCCACTATTGGTCCAAGTCTTGCGGGCGTAGTTTTACAATATTTAAGCTGGCCTTGGCTATTTTTCATCAATGTACCGCTTGGCGTTTTAACCATTGCCATGGGTGTAAAAACTTTGCCGTTAAATGCACTATCGCCGCGAAAATTTGACTATTTAAGTGCTGTTTTAACCGCCATTGTTCTTGGTCTTACAATTATCACTATCGATAATGCCGGTTCTCATATGTCGGTGCCGCTTTTATTGATGCAAATTATAATTATCATTACCGCAGCTATTTGGCTTATTCGTAGGTCGCGGCAAAAAAGTGACCCACTTTTACCTTTGGATTTATTGGCCATTCCAGTTTTTAGCCTTTCGCTTTGCACCTCGATCATGTCGTTTTTGGCGCAGATGATGGCACTTTTATCACTGCCATTTTTATTGCAGGTGGTTTATGGCTATAAGCCGATTGAAGTGGGCTTTTTGATGATGCCTTGGCCTATTGCCCTTGCAATCATTGCGCCAATTTCTGGCAAATTATCGGATCAATATTCGCCTGCCATTTTAGGGTTTATTGGTCTTGTTGTTTTAGCCATTGGTTTGTTGCTGATAGGTTTTTTGCCAACCGAGCCAAGTATCATTGATATTTGTTGGCGGTTAGCTATTTGCGGCATTGGTTTTGGCCTATTTCAAGCACCCAATAACCGTCTCATCATTACATCAGCACCAAAGCCGCGAAGCGGAGCAGCAAGCGGTATGCTTGGTACGGCGCGTTTGCTTGGCCAATCGCTTGGTGCTGCATCGGTTGCATTGTTTTTAGCAATTTCAGGTGTAGATAATATTGCAAATATTATGTTTATTGCGGCTGGCTTTGCCACTCTTGCCGCCTTAATTAGTATTTCGCGCCGATAAAAATAAAAAAGCCGCTATTTTATTGCGGCTTTTGTTTAATCCATCAGCAACTTATCATCGTCAAGTGCTTCACCGCGCACTTTGGCAAACATATCTAGTAAATCGGGTACATCTAAGCCTTGGCGTTCTTCATGGGCAACGTCAAGAATAATTTTACCACCATGCAACATTAAAGTACGGTTGCCATAATCAAGTGCTTGGCGCATAGAGTGGGTCACCATCAAGGTGGTCAACTTATTTTCGCTCACAATACGGTCGGTAAGTTTCATCACAAATTCTGCCATGCCTGGGTCAAGCGCGGCAGTATGCTCATCAAGCAATAATATATCGGCTTTTGCCAAGGTTGCCATAATCAACGATACTGCTTGGCGTTGTCCACCAGAAAGCATATCCATGCGGTTTTGAATACGGTCTTCAAGTCCAAGACCAAGGGCCGCAATGCGATCACGAAATTCTTTATGACGCTCTTTACCAATTGCCGATTTTAACCCGCGTTTTTCACCACGTTTTGCCGCAAGTGCTAAATTCTCTTCAATAGTAAGCGAGCCACAGCTACCAGCTAGCGGATCTTGGAAAACACGAGCAATCTGGTTAGCGCGCTTTGCCGTTGGCTTTTTTGTAACATCACTATCATTAATCATTACTTTGCCATTGGTTGGCAAAATATCGCCTGCTAAAACTCCAAGCATGGTGGATTTACCCGCACCATTGGAGCCAATAACGGTGACAAAACTGCCGCGTTCTATTTCAAGATTAATGTCAATGAGGGCGCGTTTTTCAAGTGGAGTGTTTTTCTTAAAGACAACATCAATATGAGAAAGCTTAATCATATTTTTTTTGCTCCCAAATATTTAGGCACAATAAGAAAGAGAGCCACAATGGTTGCGGTTACCAATTGCATATCTTTTGATGGGTCTACGCCCAAAATACCGCCCAAAGCTAAAAAGACAGCAATACGATAAAGCACTGAACCAATAATACAGGATATTAAAATAACAAGCAGATTGCGAGTTTGAAATAATGCTTCTCCAATAATGACCGCTGCAAGACCAAAAACAATGGTTCCTATACCGCCGGTAATATCCATACCATGATTAACCTGCGCAAAAAGGGCGCCACCAATTGCCACTAAGCCATTTGATAAAGCAAGACCGAGATAGACCTGAAACGAGGTATTAATGCCCTGTGCACTCGCCATTTTTTTGTTGATACCGGTTGCGCGAATAGCAAGCCCGGTTTCACTTGCAAGAAACCGCCAAAAAATCAAAGCCGTAATGAAAACTAATATGCCAATGACAATAATACGCATATAAAATGGTTTTAGGCCAAATAGTCCTTCAAATGGCGTAAAAATTGAAGGCGCATTACCAACTTGTAAATTGCCCCCTCCCATAACATGCAAATTTATCGAATAAAGGGCTGTCATAACCAAAATGGAAGCAAGAAGATTCAAAATATCAAATTGCAAATTAAGCAATGCTGTTACAAGTCCTGCTAAACTTCCGGCCGCAAAAGCCGCTACCATAGCAAGCCAAGGATTAAACCCAGCGACAACCAATGCAACATAAACCGCACCACCCAGCACAAAGCTACCATCTACGGTAAGATCTGGAAAATCTAGAACCCTAAAAGACAAGTAAACACCAATACCAACAAAGGCTAGTATGAAGCCCATCTCTACGGCGCCCGTAAAGGCAAACATGCTCATGGTCCAACCTTTCTGTTCTTCTCGATATATATTGTTTTAAGCATTACTCGTATTCTCAATAGCGTCCTTGTTTATATCAATTCAAACGGATTTCAACATTTATCGAAAAATGTCAATGTTTAAGCGCATTTTTATAGGGTATTGGCTAAAATTTGATTGGTTTTCAAGCACATTTTTGAAAATCATGCATTAAGAGCTATATGGAATCAAGCTCTTGCTAATATTCATAATATAAAAACGAAAGGACTATTTCCTTAATTGATACTTTAAACGGGCAGGGCAGAACCGTTGTAATCATTAATCAACAAAAATTTCAATATAAAAAAAGCCCCTTTTACGTTAAATAAAAGGGGCTTTTTGATTAGTTGCTATTTAATTATTTCTTTAATTTCAGTGTGATGGGGGTCTTTAATTGGACGAGCAAACATCACTGATACAAATGAGATTATTGCACAGAAAATGATATAGAAGGCAACGGCAAACCATGCACCATTAAATTTATAAAGCAACATGGTTGCAATAAAGGGTGCTGTACCACCAGCAAAAGCGGCACCAATTTGGTAGCCAAGAGTAATACCTGTATAGCGCACCCGTGCTGAGAATATTTCAGACATTAAAGTACCAAGGGTTGCAGTAAGCGGCGCCCATACGATACCTGCACCAATAATTGTTGCGGCAAAAACACCGGTAATTGTGCGTGTATCAAGGATCATAAAATATGGGAATGCAAAGGCTGCCATAAGAACACAGCCAAAAAGAAATACTTTTTTACGACCAAATATATCTGACATCAGCCCCATAAGAGGGATAAAGAGGATTGTTACAATAGATGCAACAGTCACCGAATTAATTGCGTAAAACTTTTCAATATCTAATTGGTTGGTTGCATAGCTGATAATAAAGGTGGTGAAAAGATAAAATGGTGCGGTCTCAACTACTTTTGCACCGGTCGCGATTAACACTTCGCGCCAATGGTCACGGAATGTATCAACAATCGGCACAGAGGCAATTTTACCAGCCTTTTGGGTTTCACGGAAAGCAGGTGTTTCATCAACACCCTTACGGATCCAAAGTCCAACAAAAACCAGCAAAATACTACCAATGAAAGGAAGACGCCAGCCCCAGCTCATAAATTGTTCTTGTGGCAAAAGGCTTACCAAAGACAAAGCACCCGTTGCAAGCACGAGACCGAGCGGCACGCCAAGCTGAGGCACTGAACCAAAAAGACCTTTACGATTTGATGGTGCATACTCAAAAGCAAGCAATAATGCGCCACCCCATTCCCCTGAAATGCCTAGGCCTTGAATAAGACGTAAAACAATGAGCAATACAGCCGCCCAAACGCCTATTTGGTCATAGGTTGGCAAAATACCAATACCAAAGGTTGAAATACCCATAAGCGATAGAGTGAGAACCAGGGTCTTTTTACGGCCAATCTTATCACCAATATGGGAGAAGATGAAACCGCCAAGCGGCCGGACAAAGAAGGTTAGCGAAAAGGTAAGATAAGCGAGCATTTGCCCGACAATCGGGTCAAACTCTGGAAAGAAGAGTTTGTTAAAAACCAAAGCTGCCATAGTGGCATAAAGGAAATAGTCAAACCATTCGATGGCGCTGCCGATAAGACTTGCGGCAAGAACGCGCTTGTTCATCACTTCTGAACGCGTGGGTGCTGTCATTTAAAGTTCCATTTGTTTCGTTAATCATTTTTTGGCAAACTAGAGGAACTTTGCCAACTTGCAAAGCAAAATTCGAATAAAATATGACTAAAAAGTGATAGAAATCCTGAAATAAGGCAGCTTGCCTTACTTTTGCCAAATTATTTTAAATTTACGGGTCATAAATTCTCTTTATACATCAATTCATGCCATTGATGAGTGGCGACTGCATTTAGTTTTTTAAAGAATCACGGAATATTACAAATTCTTTCATTGGTAATATGAGTAAGCACTAAAAAATTAACCCAGCAATTGGTTTGATAGCTAAATATTGCAAAATTAAGCTTAAAATATTTAGCCGCATAACTAATAATAAAATCATTTTTATCAAATTTTACTAAATCATCGCTTTTGATGATATTATTTATATATCTGATTTATGAAATTCTTCACCCTCGCACATAAAAAGCTTGTCAGTGTTTATTAAACATTGAATTTTTCAACATCAAACAACGTTTTTTAAAATACAGCCCCCGTAAGGGCTTTGCTAAAATTAGAAGCAAATAGGAGATTTTGAATGAATTTTATGGATGATATAAATTGCGGTAATGAAATTCTTGTTTATCTAAAATACAAAAACTCATATATATTAATGCATGGGCCTAAAGACTTTTGGTATATGGACTATAGCATTTGGAACCGCAATGCAGATGATAAACATATCATAACTGATTTCTCGTTTCGATTTGGAATTAAAATATTAAATGAAGATAATTTAAATGTGTTCTTAAAATGTGCTTCAAGTTATATAATTGATGATAAGACGAAATTGAAATTAAAAAAATTAGAAAAAGAAATTAATAGTTTAAATGATTTTTATTCTTTTTTACCCTCTTTGTTGATCGATTTTGATCAAAAATATTTATATTCTTATTATCGTGATATGATTTCTTTTGAAAACTATGTCCCAGAAACATGGACAGGTTTATATGAAGAATTTTATGATTTAATCCCTGATAAAGAAAAATATTGGACCTCAGCAGAACTAACTTTTTTTCAAACAAAAGCAGATTGAAATATTCAGGCCTTGTCGTAAATATTTTTCGTAATGTGCGTTAATGTTAAAAATATAAAACCTTGAGAGTTATCTACCTCTTGGGCCTGCCTATTATAGGGATATATAGTGGCTCAAAAGATTAAAAAATAAATTATTTTAAAATCAAAAAGTAATTGCTCAAGGAATGGTTTTAAAGCCAATTTTACGAGTTAGGCACTTTGACGCAAGGATCATTATTCAGGTGACAGCCAAGTAGCTCGATATGGTTTAAGCTAAAGGGATATTGAGGAGTTGTTATTTGCGCGCGGTATCAAGGTTAAAGGGTTAGATTTGGGGAAATAACTCTATCGAGCAATTGATAAACACGGCGTTTAAGGCGTAAATGCGTCAAATTTAAACTTTGCGAAAAGGCCAAGTAGTTTGCTGCCTTGATAAAAACCTATAAAATATTGCCGCCTTTCGCAGATGCTAATATTTGCTGCTAGTTTGCATTGGGTGTAAATTCTGCAATAATACTATGGCGATCACCCGGATAGGTTAACTCCACAAAGGTGACAACACCAATATTATTTTTGGTAAAACGCTCAACGCAAAGACAAGCGCTATGTTCGCCAATATTGAGGATTTTAGCGGTTGCAGCATTAATATTGCGCGCTTTAATTTCATTATGGGCGCTGCTCCACGGCACTTGGTCCACCAACCAATTACCTGGCGCTATGGTTGAAAAATCGGCGTCTTTGGCTTCAGGAACGCTTGTAAGGTTGATTAAACGCCGCTCCAAACAAAAAGGGTGATGATTACCAAAATGCAAACAGCTAATGTCGCGCACCAAGCTTTCATTGCCGATATCAAGATGCAATCTATCATGTGCATCAGCTTGGCGAATAGTATCAGAGATGATTTTAAAGCTATAGCTAAGATTAAGGCTTTCAATCTCCATTGAAATCTCATTAATCGGTAAAACAGCAGCATGGCTTTGCGGCATACGGACAAAGCTACCCTTTTTGCGCCGCCGTTCAATCATACCTGCAGCCACCAGCTGCATCATCACTTTATTGACAGTCATACGCGAAACACCATAATGTTCAGCCATATCAACCTCAAAAGGTAGTTGAAAGCCAGGGCTCCATTTTCCCGTCAATATCTTGTCGCTAATATCATTCAGGATCTGCTGATGTCTGGTTTCATTTGAGTGTTTTGTCATCTCACTTCATTCGCTTTTAAAAGTTCCCCAAACTTATATAATAGGGTGTCAGTGCTCTTTTTGCCAATATTTTTGTCATATTTGGAAAAAATGCTTTAATTTTGTGCAAGTTTTTGAAATATAATCAATCAAAATTTGGGGGAGGGGTAAAATAGAAACGCTTTTGCTATGATATTGCCAAGTCGCATATTAAAAGCTCAATTTCACCTATTACCTGCACGAAATGTCGATGTCAAAACGTATCTGCCATGGAATAATCAATATTCGCATTGAATTATCAAAGCTGTTAGTTTTAAACACATATTTATACAATAATTTTGACGTATTTAAATTATAAATAAACATAGTGAGCCAATTATATAATATTTTTACAATGGGTTTATTTAAAATGGCAGTAAAATTAGGACTATAAAATATAAGATTAAATTAGATTAATTAAAATGAACAAACAAAGGGATTACTTCCATGAAGATGAAAGCAATAACTCTAATTTTAATTTCATTAATGAGTATAACCGGTGTTCATGCCCGCACAGTCTTTATGCAAGAATTTGTTTGCCCAATAGGAGGGCAAAAATTTTCCACACAAATGGACGGCAGTGGCACATCTTTTGGGCAAATGCTAGATTTTAAGCCGATTGGTCCAATGCCAGCTCCTTGGACGCTTGCTGTTTGTCCCGATAATCAATTCGTAATCTTTAAAGACGATTTCACTGAAGAAGAATTAAAAATTTTAACGCCTTATGTTGAAAGTGCCGAATATAAAAAAATAATCAATACACCAACCTATTATAGAGCTGCACAATTGCAAAGAGTGCTTAAAGAACCAACAGGCGACATTGCAACGACTTTACTGCAAGCTACTTGGCAATCTCCAACCGTGCCGTATCAGAAGGAAGCACTTGCTGAGTATAATAAATATATTGATGAGCTTGCACAAAACCAAAGCACTGCTCAATTATTTGAAAATGCACGATGGGTTAATGCCAATTTAATTGCGCTTGAGCTTGAGCGCCGCACGGGTCAATTTGATGCTGCCAAACAACGTTTGAACGCATTATCAATTAGCAATGATTTCAAAGAGGATGACCAATTTATTAAACAGATTTTGACTTTACAAAAAAAACTTATTGATCAAAAAGATCAAAACGGACATCGAGTAATTGATGAAAGCGAATAAAATTTAAAAAACCAAAATGAAATGGAGGGGTTTTGATGAACTATGCGGATTTAACCCCTTATGAGTTTCCGCTAGAAGAAAATTTCAAATTACTTAATATTGGACGTTTTGATAAAACCATGCCTTTTACTCAAGGTAAAACATCGCAAGAATTTAAAGAAAAATTGGCGATGCTTATACAAGGAAAAATTGCCAATGTTAATATTATTAGCGGTAGGATACGCGGGTATTATTATTGCCCGTGTTGTCCACGCCTTGTTGATCCACCATGGATCGAGCTTTACTATTTTAACGAGATGTTACTTAACCATTTGGAAATAATCATTCCATCAGCCAAAGATGATAGGTGCTTTTACTTCACTTATGGTACCATTCATCATTTGGTTGATTGCCATGATTATCTACCGCCAACCGATTTTATTGAGGCTGTATTAAAACTAAATAGCAGTACAGCTTTCGATGCTGAATCATTTTATGGGGCATAAATCGGTCATTGATTGACCAATTATTCCCTTATATTTGCAAGGACCGCGTAAATGCTCACCAATTTTACTAAGCTTATTGGTCAACATGTTACGCCAATATTTCCATTTGGCTTCATCGGGCGACCTTGGGATAATTTTTATTGCTTAGAAAAATATTTTATTGAAACTATTGATGAAGAAAAATGGCACTGCTTTGATCTCGGCGATGTGTTAATATTTGTTGATTTTAAGTGTGATTTTTTAATGATTGATGATAATTTATTTATTATTACCGACCGCTTTTTTGTGAAAATGCGTGAAAAAATACAACATTTTTCGCGCGGTGCAATAGGGCTTATTGGTGCGCCGGCAAGGGTAGAGCGGGACATGGGTGATATTGTCTATGCGATGAATGGTGCAATCAAACAAAGTGCAAAGTTAAAGAAATGAGCGCGCAAAACCTTGTTATTGAGCTTGATTTACGCGATGTCGATACAGCGCAAAAGCTTTATACAGCACTTAATAACGCCTTTGGCTTTTTTAGTGGCTTTGGTAATAACGGCAATGCGGTGTTAGATTGTCTGTCATCTATTTATTATGGTGAACAAAGCCTTTGTCAAGTAACCAATAATTGCGATAGCGAGACAATTTTGGAATTTGTTTTTTACACTGAAAACAAAAATATTATCCTACATCTGCTCGACCTAATTACTGGCATTAATCAGCGTTTAACAATTATTGGGCTTCAGGGGCGCTATTGCCTTCGTCCAATTTTACCTATTCGCAATCTATAATTATGAGATTGAATAATCGTGTCGTTTTACGATAAGATAATCACATAAGATATCTTATGGAACTTTTTTAATTGTTGAATTTTTGTCGATTGCAAATTTGAACCTTTTTTGCGGCTCGGATAGATTTCCCTCAATCGTTCAAGTTAGAATTAACCAAGCCTAAATACAACGACTTTCATTATACAATATTATCATATGTAATTAACATGGTATGAATCTCTAAAATGTGCATCACGTGGAAAGTTTTTATTACCATGAAAGCCAAAATCCTCTAATTCAAGCTTATATGTTTTTTTAAGAAATCCAACATTTCATGATAGTCATCAAAATAGTCTCTTACGAAAAATGGTTCTGTTTCTGGTGCTTCGTCAATCATAACGACATGGTCATCATAGTCTTTATTCCACACCACAAAAGCCATCACTGTATATGTCCAGTAAAGGTCATCTCGTAATGGGCGACCAATTTTTTCTATTTGAGATTGCAAATTCGAATGTTCAAATATATCATTTCTAATCTTCCATTCAATATCATCATGTGTACAGGCTCGAGCATAAAAAATAATCCATTGTTTAGTTTTACCATCTGGCGAATTAATATAGCAATAACGCTCATCACTTAAATATATTGGCCAAGGGTTATCAGGTTTTTTTATACATTTTTAATATCCTTATTTGCCAATTTGCCTTAACGTGAAATAAAAAATGCAAGACACATGAATTTTTTACGCCTATTTATTAACGAAACCAATGGTACTATCAAAATGAACTAGCGATTGACAATACGCGCCGGCAAAAGCCCGACAAGGCAACAACTTAACGCTAAAAAGCCGGCAAAAATCCATAAAGCGCCATGTGCTGACCCGGTTAGATGAATTGTTATGCCAATCAGCGTATTAGACACCATACCAGCAATATTGGCAAGGGATATGGCAAGGGCAAAACCTGTTGCGGCGGCGGTGCCTTTCAAAAAGTTGCAGGCAAAGCAAAACACAAAGCGCATAGATGAAAAGCAGAATTGAATAATCAATGCCATCAAGCATTCACGCATTGAAAACTGTGAAGTATTTTGCGCAGCTATATAGCCCTAATCAGCAGCTAATTTATAACATTTCGCAGCTTCATTTTTACGCGCTGTAATGCCTATGCCATTATAAAAAATACAACTTAAATTTTAGTTTTAACATCAAACAATAGGCAGATTTTTAATAAAATAACGATCATGGTAATTTTATTAAAAAATATATCATTCAATACAAATATTTAGGATATTTAATACTATATAAAGGCTATTTAAAAAATACATTCCACATTTTCAATACAATAATAATTTACAAAAAAATACCGCCTTAGGGAATAAAATTACCAAAAAAATGTCTAACCCTTTAACGAGGCTAAT
Source organism: Bartonella sp. HY038 (assembly GCF_014117425.1). Classification (NCBI taxonomy): domain Bacteria; kingdom Pseudomonadati; phylum Pseudomonadota; class Alphaproteobacteria; order Hyphomicrobiales; family Bartonellaceae; genus Bartonella; species Bartonella sp. HY038. Next base: position 62,918 of record NZ_CP059726.1, on the reverse strand, counting down.
TAAATCAATGCATTCGATATGATGATCATCGTTGGGGCATTATAGTAAGGCTGCAGTAATGAATGAAGACATGATAGGCATAATCGAACCGCATATTCCCACGATGCGCCGATATGCCCGCGCTTTAATGCGTAATAAGGAAAGCGCAGATGATTTGGTGCAAGATTGTCTTGAACGCGCAATAGACCGCTGGCACCAACGCCAAAGTGATAAAAGTGCACGCGCTTGGCTATTTACTATTTTGCATAATCTTGCCATCACGCGGTTACAGCGCGTGCAAAACCAGCCCCATCTTATCGAATTAGATGAAGCAAATAGTACAAGTTATGCGGCAGCCCAAGAAAATGATCTTTATTATAAGGATGTTATGGCAGCGATTGACCAACTAACCGCTGAACATAAAACACTTTTATTATTAGTGGCGGTTGAAGGCTTTTCTTATAGTGAAGTGGCGCAAATGCAGCAAATTCCACTTGGCACGGTAATGTCGCGCTTATCACGGGCGCGCATTCAATTGCATAAAATATTAACCGCTCCCAAAAGCACTCTTCAAAACAGCATAAAAGATGATGCGAACAGCCATTTGCGGAGAATAAAATGACAGATCGCCCCACAACTCCAATCACTGAAGATGATCTGCAAGCCTTTATTGACAACCGCCTTGATGGCGTGCGGCAAGCCGAAGTTACTGATTATTTGGCTAAACACAGCGACATGGCTGATAATATTGCTCATTTTTGCCAAGAAGCGGCAGCGCTGCGCCAAGCCCTTGCCCCAATTATTGATGAGCCAATCCCATGCGCTCTTAATTTGCGCACGCTTATTGAAGAAAGAGCAAAGTATAATCATAAAGGCGTAAAAAAAATAAAATCCACTTGGTGGAAATTACCCGATTGGAGCGGATATTGGTCTAAAATTGCGGCGGCACTATTTTTTATTGCTATAGGCTCTCTTTCTGGCTGGACTATGCGCGGTATGGAGATGGCCAATAAAAGTGATCTTCCAAATTTAAGCCGCATGGCCGCTGTGAGCTACAATATTTTTGCCCCCGAAAAAACCACTTTTGGCACTATAAATGCAGCACAAAAGCAGGAGCTTACCAGCCTTGTTAGCAATACAACCGGCCATCCTTTTAATATTCCCGATTTAACTGGCACTGGCTATGATTTTATTGGCGGACAAATGGTGCCAACTGTGCAAGGCGCTGCGGTTTTGTTTATGTATAGCAATAAAAATGGTAATCGCTTAGCCATTTTAACCCGGCCGATGCCGCGCGAAAAAGTTGGCAATATGGAGGCAGTTAGCATGGAGAATATTCATGGCTTCATGTGGGCTGATGCAGGGCTTGGTTATAGCGTGGTTAGTGAATTAAATCCGCAAATTTTGCACCCCTTGGCTAATGAGGTACGCCGACAAATTCGCCAAAATATTTAATTTAACCTTATTTTTAGTAATATTTAAAAAGGCCTATAGCATGACGCTATCGGCCTTTTTAAGTTTTCCACATTAGGCAAGCTATGATTAATCATTGATTTTAAAAAATTATTCTCATTTTTGCCACAATTTTTGAAGCGCGCATTATTGCTTTTAAATTTATTTTAAAACGAAATCGTAAAAAACTTGCGCCTTTTTAATTATGTATATACATTAAACGCAAGGGAGACTGAATATATATCTTGATAAGGCGTAACAAACTGTAATCCTTGTTATAAGACATGTTCAACTTGATTGAGGGATTGTTTCATTATTTTGTTGATCTTGTATCAATAATGACTAGGGTTTAAAGACTGCGTCAAACCGTCAACGGATAAATACACAAGCGCACTAGCGTTTTAAATAAATTTGATTAAAAAGCTAAGGGCAAAGGCGGCAAGATATGCGGAAGTCTTGAGTCACATGGCTCATTTCCCATTCATGTTTATTGATTTATCAAGGAGGAGGACGAGATGAGCGATCATGGTTTAAAAAAAGGCCTGTCACGGCGCCACATACTTTTCATTGCCCTAGGCTCGGCAATTGGTACGGGGTTGTTTTACGGATCGGCTAAAGCCATTAACCTTGCCGGCCCTAGTGTTTTATTTGCTTATATTATTTCAGGTCTTATTGCTTTTATGGTTATGCGCGCCCTTGGCGAAATGGTTATGCGCAAACCGCAACCTGGTTCTTTTGGCCGCTATGCAGCCAATTATATTTCCCCTTGGGCAGGCTTTGTTACCGGTTGGACTTATATTTTTGAAATGGCGCTTGTATGCCTTGCTGATATTACCGCTTTTGCTACCTATATGGCTTTTTGGTACCCTGATGTGTCACCTTGGCTTTGGACACTTGGCGTCACTTTGATTATTTGCGGTTTAAATCTTACCTCAGTTAAATTATTTGGTGAGCTAGAGTTTTGGCTTTCATTTATTAAAGTTGCAGCTATTGTTGCAATGATTATTGGTGGTATTGCAATTATTCTTTTTGGGTTTTCAACCACAAGTGGACAACCAACAGGTATTCATAATCTTTGGTCTCATGGCGGTTGGTTTCCAAACGGTTGGTTTGGCTTTTTAGCTGCATTTAGCGTTGTGGTTTTTGCTTTTGGTGGTATTGAAATTATTGGCCTTACCGCAGCAGAAGCACAAGATGCTGATAAAAATATTCCAAAAGCCATTAATGCCATTCCATTTCGTATTTTGCTTTTCTACGTTATGACTTTGGCCGTATTAATGTCAATTTATCCTTGGGATCAAATTGGTTTAGGCGGCAGTCCATTTACATTAATTTTTGAAAGTCTAGGCGTAAGCTATGCAGCTAATATATTGAATATTGTTGTGGTAACTGCTGCAATTTCAGCGATTAATAGCGATCTTTATGGAGCAGGTCGTATGATGCATGGCCTTGCCGAAGAAGGCCACGCGCTAAAGCATTTGCGCCATGTTGCACCAAATGGTGTGCCAGTATTAGCAATTGGCGTGATGTTTATTGTGTTAATTGCCGGTGTTGTTCTTAATTATTTCTTCCATGATGATTTGTTCTTTTTAATTGCGGCTATGGCAACTTTTGCAACGGTTTTTGTCTGGCTAATGATCCTTTTATCACAATTCTTCATGCGTATGAAAATGACCAAGGAAGAAGCTGCTGCGCTTAAATATCCAATTCCTTTCTGGCCAATTGGTCCAGTCGTCGCCATCTTATTCATGGTATTTATCATTGTTTTATTAGGCGTAGTGGAAAGTACTAGGGCTGCGCTTTGGGTCGGTCTTATCTGGCTTGCTTGGCTTACCATTTGCTATTTGGCAATTAAATATCTTGATAAGGATGGACGTTTTGTCCTTAAAAAAGAAGATTAATGGATAGCTTTTAAAAAAATAAAAAATCCCGATCTGAAATTGTCAAATCGGGATTTTATTTAAAATTTTAAGGTATCTCTTTAAAACGTGCCTCTTTATAATGTAACCACTTTCTATAAAGTGGGCCTCAAACCAGTATTTAAAATTAAACTCCATCACAAATTATGCTGGTAATTTTATCAAAAAGCTACCCTCACCCTTCGCTTCTCGCTTCAGCGATAAGCAAATAATATCTAAAATTCTCCGCTTCAAATTTTAAAAAATTGTTTCTGTGGGTCTATTGGTATCCAAAATATTTATTAAAGCTCACTTTTTATTTTTAAAATACCATCAATTGCCAAAATAACGCCAACGACCATTAAATTTTTTTAATGGGAATAAAATCGTGCGTCAATAGTCTTACTATCATATGAAACAGCCAAATTAATTATAGGCAATCCTAAACATTTAGGAAAAGCCCTATTAAAAGGAAAAGTCTATGATCAACCGACGTGGTTTTTTATTAAGCGGGGCTATTGGTGCAGGGGCACTTGGTCTTGCATCGCAAGTAAATCGTTCGGCCAATGCGGCATCACAAGGTGCCGCCGCCTTCCCCGTGTCATTGAGTGATGATGAGTGGAAAAAACGCCTTAATGATCGCCAATATCAAGTATTACGTCAACACGGCACTGAGCGTCCTTATTCTAGCCCATTAAATGACGAGCACCGCCGTGGCACTTTTGCTTGCGCGGGATGTGCAAGTGATCTTTTTGCGTCAAGCACCAAATTTGACAGTGGTACAGGTTGGCCAAGCTTTTGGGCGCCACTTAAAAATGCGGTTGGTGAAACAAAAGACACATCTTATGGCATGGTGCGCGTTGAAGTACATTGCGCGCAATGTGGTGGCCATTTAGGCCATGTTTTTAATGATGGGCCAAAGCCGACCGGTTTGCGCTATTGCATGAATGGCGATGCTATGACCTTTAAAGCAATATGATCTAATTAATACGCGATTGGTTTTGCAATTTTGTTGAAAGCCTACACGCGACATAAACAGGGATGCAATCTTAACTGTTTTAACTTATAGAATTGAGATAAATATGCTGATATTTGTAATTGCCTATCTTAGCGGCGTTTTAACCGTCATCAGCCCATGCATATTGCCGGTTTTGCCCTTCGTATTTACGCGCACCGGTCAGCCTTTCATGCGCTCTGGCTTGCCAATGTTACTTGGTATGGCAATAAGCTTTGCAATTGTTGCGTCACTCGCGGCAGTTGCGGGTGGCTGGGTAGTTGCAGCCAATCAATATGGGCGTTTATTTGCACTTATCCTATTAGCCCTTTTTGCGATAACGCTGCTTTTTCCAAGCCTTGCAACTAAATTTGCCGCGCCCTTTGTGGCGCTTGGCAACCGTCTTTCCAATGATGTCGACAATAATGCAAAAAAAGGTAATATTTGGGGCTCCGCGCTTTTGGGTGTGGCAACTGGGCTTTTATGGGCGCCTTGTGCGGGCCCTATACTTGGGCTTATCCTTACCGGTGCGGCGATTAATGGCCCCAATGCCAACACGTCTATTTTGCTGCTTGCCTATGCTTTAGGGGCAATTACATCGCTTGCAGTTATTTTATTAGTGGGTGGCCGTTTGGTTAGTTTATTAAAACGTTCATTTGGCGTTACCGATTGGGCGCGGCGCGGCCTTGGCATTGTGGTATTATTGGCCGTTGGAGCAATTGCTAGCGGCCTTGATACTGGCTATTTAACCCAAGTGTCAACCGCTAGCACCAATGCGCTTGAGCAAAATTTGATGTCACGTTTTGCCAGCGATAATGAACCCCCCGATAATAATGCGCCAAATAATAATGGCTCTAGCAATGCCATGATGGCAGCAAATCCGGCAATGATGAGCGCAAATGGCGCAGCAGATAATGCTGGTAACAATGCAATGTCGGGCAGCAATGCAATGATGGCCGGCAATAATGCCATGATGATGAGTGGCAATCGTGAGCAAAGCGCCACGCCGCAATTACCGATTGAAGGCGCAGCCCCCGATTTTACCGGCGCTACCGAGTGGATAAATTCACCGCCGCTTGACCTTGCTAGTCTTAAAGGCAAGGTGGTATTGGTGGATTTTTGGACCTATTCTTGCATAAATTGCTTGCGAACCATTCCCTATATTCGTGCTTGGGCAGAAAAATATAAGGATCAGGGTTTAGTTGTTATTGGCGTTCACTCCCCTGAATTTGCTTTTGAGCGTGATGTCAATAACATCAAAAACGCTGCGCAAAAATTAAATGTCACTTATCCGGTGGCGGTTGATAATCGCTATGCCATTTGGCGTGCTTATAAAAATCAATATTGGCCTGCCCATTATTTCATTGATGCTAACGGGCAAATTCGCCACCATCATTTTGGTGAAGGCGATTATGAACAATCCGAGCGCGTTATTCAAAGCCTATTAGCTGAAGCTGGACACACAAATATTGACAAAAATGTTGTTGATGTAAAGGCAACCGGCGAAGAAGCCGCACCTGACCTAGCCAATGTACTTTCGCCCGAAACCTATATTGGTTTTGAGCGGGCGGAAAATTTTGTTTCCCCTGATGGCATTGTCGAAAATGCGCCTAAAGATTATAGCGATGGCGATCCACGCCTTAATGAATGGGGCTTAAACGGCAATTGGACGATTGGCAAAGAAAATGCCACTTTAAACAGTGAAAAAGGCAGCATTGTTTTTCGGTTCCATGCTCGTGATTTACACCTTGTGCTTGGTCCTAAAGAACAAGGTAAAACCATTGCCTTTAAAGTAAAAATTGATGGTAAAGCGCCAGAAAACGCCCGTGGTAGCGATGTTAATGAAAATGGCGAAGGCGTTGTCAAAGAACAAAGACTTTATCAACTTATCCGCCAAAAAGAAGGCGCAGGTGATGAAGATCATCTCTTTGAAATTGAATTTATGCAACCGGGCGTTGAGGCCTATGCCTTTACCTTTGGCTAATAAAAACCCCTGCGTAAATATGCGGTAAACTTACAATTTGCCGCATATTTACAACAAAATAATGCACAGATTTTATCTAAAATATAGGTTTTAAAAGCGTATTTTGGATGACAAAAACCGCTTCACACTTTTTTAAAAAATATGCTGACGGAGGCAAACATGACATTAAGGATAAAAGCATTTTTAGTGCTTATGACTTCATTGCTAGGCTTGATTGGCTTTGCAACATTCATGCCGGTAAGTGCCCAAGAAGGCATTGCCATTCCACCGCCAAAGCTTGACCAAAGCCAAGCCAAAGCGCCGCAAGTCATAGTGTTGGCGGGTGGTTGTTTTTGGGGCGTACAAGGCGTTTTCCAACATACTAAAGGTGTGATAAGCGCAGTTTCCGGCTATGCGGGCGGCGCTAGCGAAACAGCTAATTATGGTGCTGTGACGAGTGGCACAACTGGCCACGCTGAAGCGGTTAAAGTTACATTTGACCCTGCACAAATCAGCTATGGTGAAATTTTGCAAATCTATTTTTCGGTTGCCCATGACCCAACCCTACTCAACCGACAAGGGCCAGATCGTGGCACACAATACAGATCGGCTATTTTTCCGCAAACTGCAGAACAAGCAAAAATCGCTAAGGCCTATATCGGTCAGCTTAACGCCGCCCGTGTTTATAAAAGTGCTATTGTTACCAAAATTGAAATGGACAAGTCTTTTTATCCTGCAGAAGCCTATCATCAAGATTATTTAACCAATAATCCAACCCAACCCTATATTCTTTATAATGATTTACCAAAGATCGAAAATTTGAAGCAATTATTTGCTCAATATTATAGTTCAAGTCCTCGTCTCGTCGCACAAACAGGTATTTAAGCTAGATATCTATTAATGGTGTAAACATTCCCAAAAAAAGCTGATAAGGATTAACAAGCAGCTTTTAAAAATGACATTAAGTTAAATTTTATAATTTAGGGTCGGTGCTTGCTTCTATCACCAACCCTAAAACGTTTATATTAATATGTTTATTTTAAATTTTAATATCAAATGCAAAAATATTTAATTTAAATAATTGAGTTTACCGTATAATATGGTATTAATTTGATAAATATTATTTATCTTTGATGATATGTTGGAGTAATTATGGAAAAAATATTTTCTATATTGGTATTTATCTTTCTTTTTACTTTGCCAACCTATGCTCAACAAGCAACTGGCAGCGATTGGAATGAAAGTGAAAAAGCCCAATTGCAAAAAGAAATATCAAACCTCATAAGCAATTTTCAATCAAAAGATTTTAAAAAATTAATTAGTTTAACCCCGCCTGCAATATATGAGCAAATGGCCAACGAACTTGATATTGATATTGATGCGATCAAGGAAATATTAATCAATATGAATACTGAAAGTTATAAAAATATTATGTCCGTAAAGCTTCAATTTAATCCTAATGACGTTGATTATCGCCAACTGAGCAATGGTGAAAAATATGCGATCATTCCCATGTCCAGCGAGGTCGAAATGCGTGATGGCAATAAAAAAAAATCCGAGCTTCCCACCGTCGCCCTTATGATTGATAGTAAGCGCTATTTCGTTAATGCTAAAGGTCACGAGCAATTAGAATTATTAAAAACACTTTACCCACAGTTTAAAGATATTGATGTCGACGTAAATTAGTTTTTCATATATTAACCAAGTTGAGGGCAGCAACGCGCTCTATGATTTTTTCGCGATGCATTATATGCGCCAAGGATTCCTCAAAGTTTTAAAAATAATCTTGGAACCTTTTGCCATCAAAATGACAATTATTAAGTAAAAAATCTAGCAAACTGAAATTTTACTTTCGGATTTGTCTTTATGTATGCAAAACACTTTTTTAAGTTTTTAATATGCTCGGTTCTATTATCTTGCACCATGCAAGCCAAGGCGCAAAATGGCGAGGAGAATACTAAGTCTGCCGTTAAAAGACAAAATTTGGTTGGCTATCCCGCACTTGATTTTATTTCATTGGGGTTTTCACAACATGGTGACTATTATTTATTTGGGCAACTGGGCTTTAAAATTGCAACAGCTTCAGCGCAGCTCAATATATTAGATGTAAATGCAGATCGATATGTCGCTAATTCGCCAATACTTTTAAGCGCCACTCATGATAGTGCTGACGCTTATAATATGTGGTGGGTATTACTAAATGAACATCACAAGCTTATCGATTCTTACGCATCGGAGAACCAATATCCCGATACGAAGGAAGTTTTAAATCCAGGCATTTTATTATGGTCAATGGCACCATCGCAACTAGGCGATGGTAGCCTTGCCACATGGCGTGGAAGATTCAATCAGTTACATAGTTTGCGATTGGAGGTTAATGATCAAAATACACAAATGAGACGCAAAGACTGCCTAAATGGAAAAACATTTAACTTAAATTACAAATCGAAAAATAATAATGAAATTTTAGTCTATAAGGACAAAAACCTACCAAAATCGCGGCAATGCGCGACAAATTATCGCTTAAGAGCAATATATACGGCTGAAAATAACCCAATCATTGCTATAATAGCTGTATATTATGACAGCTACACTAGCGATGGTATTGGACAACAACGTTATGAATCTTACGACATATATGACTATATCGCAATTCCAATAAGCCTGCCTATTGACTAAATCCTACCCCAACAATGACAATAGTTAGCAAATTTATGAAAAGTTAATTTGGATTTTAATAAATTGGCCAAAAAATACTAAATAAATGCTTACATGGAATAAATCGTCATTTATTGTAAAAACTTAACATCACTCAATAACCGCAAGTTTTTTGAACAATATCATATGGAAAATTGAGTTTATCAGCTATGAGCAACCCATGATAAGTATTTCTAGATATTATTTGCAATAAAGCATCTTGTTTGGCAGAAAAAGCCGTCAATATTTTATTGATATCATCATTATTTTCATTAAAAAATTTATTTTGATTTTTAAAAAACTTAAAATGTTGGTTGTTTATGATGAATTTAAACCCCTCCCCTATTGAATAATTGAATATTTCGTTTCCAATGACGATTTCTAAGCTTTTTTCTCGCGCACCATTATTATTTTGACATAGAAAATTAAAGCTAACAGCAAAATCGCTCAGTTTAGTATCTCTGGTTGTTTTAAAATAGGCCTGCGTTGATAATAAGAATATGTCTCTTTTTTCCTCAATATTCATATAAAAATTGAGCACTGCCATTTCGATACAATGATCATTGTTTTTCTTACAATTTAGAAATACCTCATCTCTTTTTTGATAAAACTGGTTCAATGCAGCAATTTCATAACCATAGGTAGTTTTTAAATATTCGTTTTGCGCTGCATCAAAATTTTGCCCAAAAGATGATTGGGCATAGCCAAAAAAACTAAAAATCAAAAATAGAGAAATAGACAAAGTTTTATAAAGTTTAAGCATTTTAAACCTTGCTTTTGAGGCTAATTATCAAAACCACTGATAAATATATTATTATTGATTTTCAAATGTTGGGCCAGATTTTAAGAGTAGTGCTGGGTTCAAGCACTGTTCTTTGCAGTTTATTAAAGCAAAAAGAGAAGTGCAGTGCACTTCTCTTTAAAGCAATTAACGAATAACTTTGGCAGCACGATCAATAACAGCCTGCGGAACAGTTACACCTAATTTTTCAGCGGCTTTTAAATCAATTGAAATATCTTTGGCGGGCGGCGTCGTAACCGCAATATCAGCTGGCTTTTCACCTTTTAAGATACGCTCAACCAACTTACCAGTTTCAAGCCCAGCATCATAATAATTAATACCTTGTGCAGCAAATGGTCCACGTCCAATCGAACTTGCATCGGCTGTAAATAGTGGTGTTTGACTTTCAAGAGCAACCACAGATACCCCTTCAAGAACTGAAATGATCATATTATCAGTTGGCACATAAATAACGTCAACCTTGCCAAGCAGTGAACGGGTTGCAGCTTGCACATCTGATGCTTTTGATGCAGATGATGGGATGACATTAATATTATTAGCCTTTGCTACTTCTTCTAACAATTTCAGATTAGAAACAGAATTAGCTTCGCCGGCATTGTAAAGATAGCCAATATTTTTTAAATCTGGAAAGATTTCTTTCAATAACTTGATATGTTCATCAACTGGTGAGCGATCTGATACGCCTGTTACATTAGCGCCGGGCTTGTCAAGGCTAGCAACCAATTTTGCTTCCACTGGATCAGATACGGCAGAAAATACAATTGGAATTTCTTTGGTGGTTGCTGCCATGGTTTGTGCTGATGGGGTCGCAATGGCGACAATCACATTAGGTTCTTCACCTACAAACTGACGGGCAATTTGCGTCGCGGTTGGAATATTACCCTGTGCCGATTGAAAGTTAATGGTTAAATTTTCACCCTTTTTATAGCCTTGCTGTTCAAGATAATCTTCAACGCCTTTGCGCACTGCATCAAGGGCTGGGTGAGCAACAATTTGAGTAATATCAACTTGTACCTTATCGGTAGCGCTTGCCGATAAACTCGTTAGGCTTGGCAATGCAAAGGATAAAGCCGCCACTGCAGCAACCAGTATTTTTTTCATAATTCATTCCCTTTTTTTGTGGGATTAACGCGATCTACGGTTTTGTTGCTACTTTTATGCATGAAATTATAAACAAAGGCAATTATTTTACCAAATAAAATAGCGCTCTCCCCACAAGATGAAACATGAAATGAAGGGCCGTGTTTTAATTGATCTTTGTATAAGTTCGTGATATCGCGGGATAACGATATATTTAATGGCGGGCTTATGGTTTTCTCATCTCTTTCATTTATTTTTTTGCTATTCCCCCTTGCGCTGTTTTTAGACACGCTTGCGCGCTCGTTTAAGAACATTTATTTACGTAATAGTTTTTTATTGGCTATTAGCTTACTGTTTTATATCTGGGGCGAAGCTTATAATGTTTTCTTACTGCTTGGACTTGCTATTTTAAATTATATTGGAGGTAATAATATTGCAAACTCCAAACATAAAAAAATTCATCTTCTAACCTTGGTTTTTATTAATCTTGGTATTCTTTTTTATTATAAATATTTTGTTTGGGCAATGTCGTTAATATTGCCCAATGTTTCAGTTTCTCATCATGCTATGCCACTTGGCATCAGTTTTTTTACCTTCCATGCTTTAAGTTATATTATCGATATATATCGTGGACAAATAAAGCCCGCCAAAAACGCCCTTGATTTTTTAACCTATTTTTGCATGTTTCCCCATCTCGTGGCTGGACCTATTGTGCGCTTTGCGCAAGTGCAAGATGACATAGACCAACGAGGCCCAAGCCGCGAATTATTCAATTTTGGTGTCTATCGCTTTTTGGTTGGTCTCAACAAAAAAGTCTTAATTGCTAATTCGGCCGCCCATCTTGCCGACGCAGCTTTTGCCAATTCTATTAGCGGTATTGGCATGCTAGATGCTTGGATTGGTATTATTGCCTATGCAATCCAGATTTATTTTGATTTTTCCGGCTATTCGGATATGGCAATTGGTCTTGCCGCCATGATAGGCTTTCGCTTTGAAGAAAACTTTAAACGCCCTTATTCCTCTGCCTCAATTAAAGAATTTTGGCGTCGTTGGCATATATCACTTTCAAGTTGGTTCCGTGATTATGTTTATATTCCCCTTGGCGGCAGCCGTGCTGGTGAATGGGGTACTTATCGTAACATGATTATTGTATTCTTCCTTTGCGGCTTATGGCATGGGGCCAATATCACCTTTGTTATTTGGGGCTTATGGCATGGGGCGTTTTTGGTGTTTGAACGATTAAAGCCAATTGCAGCTTTAATCGATCGTTTGCCAATTTTTGTTATGCGGATTTACACAATCATCATTGTATTGATTGGTTGGGTATTTTTTAGATCGAATGATTTAAGTTCGGCTATGGCCTATATTGAGCATATGTTTAGTTTCCAAGGTATGGAAGTTACTCTCACCTATTATAAAATTGCCAGTCTTTTAACCCTTGCTGGAATTATTACTGTGCTTATTCCTGATCGGTTCATTCCGCAGCCAACTTCACATAAGCCAACCGCCTTTGGTTTTAGCATTTACCTTGTACAGGCAGCTTTATTTGTCATATCGATGTCCATGCTATTAACCAATTCACGCAATCCATTTATTTATTTTAATTTTTAAACCAAGGAAGGAAAACAGATGAAAAATACTATTAAAAACATAATCTCTTGTCTTTTCCTATTAGCAATATTTACTGTCCCACTATTGCTTTTTTTAAAACCGACAGGTGGCTTGCTTATTGACGAAAGACGCGAAGCTGCAACATTTCCTTTAAAAATTAAAAATGCAAGTTCTCGTTCAATCAAGGGGTATTTTGCAGATATAGATAAATTCGTTTCAGATAATTTTCCAGCCCGCTCTAATCTTATAGGGATAAATAGAAATATTACTCTTGTTTTTAATGATAATATCGATCCGCAAAAGGCTTTTAAGGGGCACGAAAACTGGCTGTATTTAGGCAATAATTTTGAAAACACCATTGATAAATTTACTGGAAGCAAGCATTTTACCAAAGAAGATGCCTTAAAAAGTGTTGAAAGGCTTGAAGCTTATGCAAATGTTTTTAAAAAACATGGGATAAAAACAATATTTCTGGTTGGGCCTGATAAACAAAGTATATATCCAGAAAATTTACCATCAATACTTAAACCTTCACCCAAGCGTTATATAACACCAATTATCACACAAATGCAAAATGATGGTGTTGATGTTTATGATCCAACGCAGGATTTAATTAATTGTAAGCAGGCAGGCTTGTTGTATTATCGTACCGACACCCATTGGAATTTAAAAGCAGGTGAACTTGTTGCATTAAAGCTATTGCAAAAATGGAATTTGAACCCACCACCTCCCTACAAGATTGAATTGGCAAAATCTTTTGCCGGCGATATTGTATCTATTGCCAACCTTACCACCATTCCACTTATTGATGACGATAATTATATTATTAAATATAAGTCGCCAACGCCTAATGCCAAGCTTAAAAAAGAAGATGGTAGCGAAACTCAATTCGATTTAGGTACTATTGCAACAACAGATAATAATATTATAATTAATCCTGATGCTGCCAATCAGGTGGATTTATGGATCGTGGGAGATTCTTTTACCGGTGCAATACAACCTTTTTTAGCTGGTGCGATAAGCCATATTGAAATGATGCATATTCAAAAAAATTCTCCTGACGAGATTGCAAAAAGATTAGCAAATACTAAGAAAAAACCACGATTTGCTTTAATTGTACTTGTTGAGCGTGGTATATAAGGTTATTATCGCGAAAGACTTGATGATATGGGGCAAAAGCGGGCAAAAAGTCCAAGCAGCATTTGATTGAAAATACGATGTTCTTCTTGCCAGCTATCAAGCTCATTGATCGGCACAGGATTTTGCCCGTCAAGCTTGCTCATCAAACGTTTTCCAAGGGTTTTATACTGATAATCTGATACTTCCCCCGTAATATCACAAGCGCGGATACAGGGACTTAAAGCAACAACCAAATCCTGCAAATGACGCATTTCCATCTGCCCTTGGTCCCAATTGGTTTTAATAGTTGCTTTAGATAAAACATCCTTGTCAATGGACAGATAAATTGACTGATTTTGGCATATTTGCGCGCTGATAAAGGCTGACACCAGATCATCAATATTCTTAAAACTCATGAAGCAATTTTTTAAGCCGAGATATTTTGCCCAGCCAACATCAACACCAGTTGACCAATAGGTAAGCTTGCCGCGTATTAGTGGGTTTAAGCGGTTTTCAACTGCATGGCTTAAACCAATATCATTTGAGGTTATGCCAAGCACATGGACATGGTCAACAAATGGCAGTGCAGCCGTATAGCTTACCCACGAGCCGCAATGAATGCCAAAAGGGTAACGCATATTATCTGGATGGTTGTCCAAAATAACCACGGTAAGGCGTTTATCACCCAATAATTTGGTTTGGCGTGCAATGAGCAAATGGCTAATATGATGATAGTCACCACTGCCTAAAAATACTGGGCCTTGATGGTCACCCAATTGGTCTTCAAGATAAGCCCCAAGCTTTTTATAATTGCGCATCGATGCTGCAAAGCGAATAGTTTTTTGATAATCGCTAAGCGGTAATCTTATTTCACCCTCTAAGGATTTAACGCTGTGATCAAAATCGAGAATAATTGGCTTCATAGATTATTCTCCACCGATGTAGCAGCTTTATTTTCTTTTGGCGCTATAGCCATACTATCACTTTCAAAGTGATGGCGAAAATGCTTTAAAATCCGCTGCAAAACTGGATTGCGGATGTAAACTGCATGTTGCGTCATGGCAAATTTTGCCCCGAGCGAAGCTTTTACTTTAGGATCTGTCCAGCCGGCAACATAAAATTCTAAGCGATGGGCGAGCGCATATTCAAGATTGATAAACCAGCTTAAAAAATACAAATTATAATTGATCGCAGCTGGATACTCAAAACCGATGTATTTATCAATCAGCTTATTGTCATGGATAAAACAAATATTATAGCCGATAAGTTGATTATCCTTGGTTTTATAAGTAAAAACGCGCAAAGAGGGATCAGGATTTTGCAATAAACTCGCAAAAAAATCACGGCTTAAAAGATCAAAATGCACTTCACTTTGCTGATAGACCTGTAAATAAAGGCTATAATATTGATCAAGTGCTTTTTCATCAAAAAACAACGAGTTTCCTGCTTCAAGCACATCAATAATCAATTCATCACGGTGACGAAATTTACGGCGAAAATCTTTGCGGCGATTTTTTGAAAAACGGTTCAAATATTCATCAATTGAGGTAAAATCCATTTTTACATAGGCAAGCGCCTGCCCCTCAACCTTGATAAAGCCGCAACGCTCTAAGGCGTTTAAAAAATTGCAACTTGCATCACTATCACTAAGGCGTACCAAAGGATTTTGCAGTGGCAAATCTTTAACAATGACCAAAGGATAATTGGTCTTTGCTTTGGTTATTAATTCTTGAGCTGAGCTGTCAAAATCAAAATTTTCAGCTAAGGGTGTAAATTCACTTACCGTGGTGCCGACAAAAAGCGTGTTAAATTTTAAAAGCCGCGACCATAATTTAAAAAACGGCAGGCTACCAATACGCTTGCGTGTATCGCTTTCCATCGTGGTTAAAAGATCAAACTTAGCGCCAAAGCAAGGCAAACCAGAATTTAAATTAATGCTTGTAAAGTCTTTTGGCAAATAAGCAAAAAAGAGGCTAGACAAATGACTAGGCTCAAGATTATTGCGCGAATAAATAACTTTATCCGTGCCTATTTCCTTGTGCTTAGTCACTTGAACAACCTCTTTTTCTCACCCTATCACTAGGGATTGCGACGCACGAAATTACATGCTGGCTTTTGCCCGCTTCAATAATTGGTCAAGCAAGGCAATGGCCTTATCAATTTCCGCTTTGCTAATCATCAAAGATGGTGCAAGGGTGATAACGTTTTTGTAATAACCACCAACGTCCAAAACAAGACCGGTTTTTTGACCTTCATATTCAAGATCACCTGAAAGGCCAATGTCAACCATACGGTCAAGCAATTCACGGTTAGGTGTAAAGCCATCTTCGGTACAAATTTCGCAACGAAGAGCAAGACCAAGACCATCAACATCGCCAATTTCAGGATGACGTTTTTGCAAATCTTGTAAACCTTCAAGGAAATGCGCACCCTTTTCCATAACCATGCCTTCAAAATCGGTTTCGGCGGTCATGCGCATTACTTCCAAGCCAAGCGCAGTGCCAAGCGGATTAGATGCAAAGGTTGAATGGGTTGAACCTGGAGGGAACATTTTAGGATTGATCAATTCTTCTCGCGCCCAAAGGCCACCAAGCGGATTAAGTCCATTGGTCAGGGCTTTGGCAAATACAAGCACGTCAGGGGTGACGCCGAAATGCTCAATTGACCATAATTTACCGGTGCGATAAAAGCCCATCTGGATTTCATCAACAACCATTAAAATGCCATATTGATCAAGAACTTTCTTGATGCCTTTGAAGAAGTTGCGCGGTGGCACGACGTAACCGCCAGTACCTTGTAAGGGCTCGATATAAAAGGCAGCATATTCAGCCTCGCTTGCCTTAGGATCCCAAACGCCATTATATTCTGTTTCAAAAAGACGGGCAAATTCATTCACGCAATGTTCGCCATATTCTTCAACGCTCATTCCGCGGGGGCGGCGAAATGGGTATGGAAAAGGCAAGAACATTGCGCGTTCGCCAAAATGGCCATAACGACGACGATAGCGGTAGCTTGATGTGATGGATGAAGCACCAAGCGTGCGGCCGTGATAGCCACCTTCAAAGGCGAACATTAAGCTTTTGCCATTTTTTGCATTGCGTACGATTTTTAATGAATCTTCAATTGATTGCGAACCACCAACATTGAAATGCACGCGGCCATCAAGACCGAATTTGTTTTTCATGTCTACAGCGATGGTTTTTGCAAGCTCAATTTTGGTTGGATGCAAATATTGACTAGCAGTTTGTGGTAAAGTATCAATTTGTTGTTTTAGCACTTCATTGAGGCGTGGATTGGCATAACCAAAATTGACCGCAGAATACCACATTTGCAAATCAAGATAAGGAATGCCCTTAAGGTCGTACATATAAGACCCTTCGCAGCCGGCGAAGATTTTTGGTGGATTGACGTAATGAACCGTATCGCCAAACGAACAATATTTTGCTTCATCTTGAAGTAAATTATTTTCAATTTCGTTTGCTTCGCCGTCTTTATATCCGTGAAATATTGCCATTGCAATTGCTCCAAACTTTTAAGTAATGCAGAATTAGCAAAGGCTTTTGTTCGTGGCTGTAGGCTTTATGTAGCGATTTGGTAACAAGGTAACAATTGTATATGTCTTATGTTTTGGTTCTTAAAATACCAAATAAATCATATAAATAGGTGATATTTAAGTTATATTTGTGCCGCAAACGGCGATTTTCTTCTTTAGAAGTAATAAATTGAGTCAAAAAACGCAATTAATTTGTGTCAAAAATGTGATTATTTTTAATTGAAAACAATTTACATTGTGCCAAGGGCTTGCTAATCCTATACATTCAAACTTCTTTAAAATCGAGTTTTTAACTAAGGGGAAAACTGGATGACAAAAAAAACAAATAATCCAGACGAGCAGCACCTTGAGCGCGGGCTTGAAAATCGTCATATTCAGCTGATTGCGATTGGCGGGGCTATCGGCACAGGTCTATTTATGGGCTCTGGTAAAACTATTCACGCGGCAGGGCCATCAATTGTGCTTGTCTATGCGATTATTGGTTTTATGCTGTTTTTCGTCATGCGCGCTATGGGTGAATTATTACTTGCCAATACCGAATATAAATCCTTTATCGATTTTTCGGCTGATCTTTTAGGCCCTTGGGCCGGTTTTTTCATCGGCTGGACCTATTGGCTATGTTGGATTGTAACGGGCGTTGCTGATGTTATTGCCATTGCCGGTTATGCGCATTTCTGGTGGCCATGGCTTAATCCATGGATTCCAGTGCTTATGTGCGTTGCCGCATTTTTTATCCTCAATATTGTTGCAGTAAAATTATTTGGTGAATTAGAGTTCTGGTTTGCTTTAATTAAAATCGTGGCTATTTTAGCGCTGATTGCCATTGGCGTTTATATGATTGTTACCGGTTTTACCTCTCCAAATGGCAATGTTACCTCACTTAGCAATGTCTGGAATGGTGGCAATATCTTCCCCAATGGTGTAATGGGCTTTTTTGCTGGCTTCCAAATTGCGGTTTTTGCCTTTGTGGGTATTGAACTCGCTGGCACTGCTGCGGCAGAAGTGAAACATCCAGAGCGCACATTGCCAAAAGCGATTAACTCAATTCCAATTCGGGTTATTTTCTTCTATGTTTTATCGCTCATTATTATTATGTCGGTAACCCCTTGGGATCAGGTCGATCCAACAAAGAGCCCATTTGTTGAAATGTTTGTGCTTATTGGTATTCCAATTGCTGCAAGCCTTGTTAATTTTGTGGTGCTAACCTCAGCGGCTTCATCAGCTAATAGTGGTGTTTTCTCAACCAGTCGCATGGTCTATGGTCTTGCTGAAAAAGATGGGGCGCCAAAGGTTCTAGGCAAATTATCAAGCAAACGCGTCCCAGCTAATGGTTTGTTATTCTCATGCCTTTGCATCTTGATTGGTTATTCAGTTTTATCCATTATTCCAACCGTTATGGGTGCATTTACAGTTGTGACCACCATCTCAGCTATTTTGTTTATGTTTGTCTGGACAATCATTCTCATCAGCTATGTGGTTTATCGCAAAAAACGTCCAGATCAACATGCGATTTCAATCTATAAAATGCCTGGCGGTGTTGCTATGTGTTACGTGGTCATGGCGTTCTTCGTGTTTATTTTAGCACTATTGTCACTTGAAGCAGATACCCGTATTGCACTTATCTATACACCATTATGGTTTGTTTTGCTTGCTGTTTGCTTCTTTGCTTTTGCGCGCAAAACCTATCATCAAAAATAAATCACAACCCATTGAGTAGTAGTTAAATACACAAAGCCGGCGAATTTTCGCCGGCTTTTTATTTGTCTTTTTGTATATGATCAACAATCATGTTTTTGATGAGCTTTGGAGCAAAATATTCTGATAAAGAAAACAAAAACAATTTAGCATAATAATCATAAATAGGAGGATTTATTGTTTGAATTTGTTTAAATGAACGGACAAGGCCCTCAATATACATGCCATCCTCAAGATCAATGCCACATTTTAAAATATGGATGAGGCGATTATATAAATAATCACAATAAGCAAAACAATACTCATCATCACCGCAATTTTCAATTTGCCACTGCGCCATCATATTTCCATCTTTAATAACAAGTTGGTATAAATTGCTAAAAAAAACCATTGGTGTCAAATGGATAAGTCACGGCGTAAAAGTCGTCTTTCACAAGTAAAACAAGTGGAGCTGATTAAGTATGTCTTTTGGGGTTTACCGGCTTTTTCTACTGCGATTTTTGCAGGCGTAAAGGAAAACACGCTTACGCTTTATTTGCGCAAGTTATTTCACTTAAGAAATGATTTGATCTTATGCTGGCGGCAAAAATCTGTTAAATAATCTTTTAAATGTTATTTTATTATTTTTATAATAATACAAGTTTAAGAGACATTATGAGCAAAAAGCAGGTAACCACGAAGAAAAATATTTTTATCTGGATAGCGATAATAATAGATTGTCTTGCGATAGTTAAATTTATGTTATCTTTTGCAAATATGACTTTTTTTACTAAATATATAGGAGAAGATTTAACTTACTCGATTTTTAATTTTTTAATTTTTGTTGATTCATTATCTTTGATCTTCAATTTTCCAGTTTTGATTATTTTAGGTGCAATTTTTTGGGGTATGGGGCTTCAGTCTGGGCGTTTTTCAGACCAACGGACAGATCTTATCGTTAGTATTATAAAAATTCATCTGGTCATATTATTTTTTGTTGCCATGTTATTATTAAGCATATGGATAAGTAAACTATAACCACCGCCCATTTTTTTGAGGAAGTGTAGACAATCTACGTGCAGATATTTTCGTAGATTTTTTGCCCACTTTGCTGTTAAACTTTTAAATTTCTGATAAACGCTTGCCAAGATTATGGTAGTAAAAAAAAATAGGAAATAGGGTATAAATGAGCAATTTTTTAAGCACCTATCATGAAGCTGATGGAGATCCAATTTTGGCATTAATGGATCTTTTGCGCAAAGATCCACGCGAAGATTGTATTGATTTAGGTGTGGGTGTTTACCGCGATGACAAGGGCGACACCCCGATAATGCAAGCAGTAAAAGCTGCTGAAGAAGGTATTTTGCGCGATGAAAAAACCAAAACCTATCTTGGTATTCGGGGCAATATGGGCTTTCTTGATCTTTTAGCGACCAAAATTTTTAGCCATGATCTTAACCTATCTAGCTTGCAAACGCCGGGTGGTTCGGGCGCTTTACGTGCACTTGCCGATTTTTTAGCCATTGATGGCAAAAAAAATATTTGGTTACCCAACCCCACATGGGGCAATCATCGCGCTATTTTTCAAGCGTGCGGCCATAGTTTTGCAACTTACGCTTATTATAACGCAAAAACTGCAAGCCTTGATTTTAGCGCCATGTTGGCAGTTCTTGAAACAGCTCAAAAAGGCGATGTTGTGCTGTTGCATGGTGTCTGCCATAATCCAACCGGAGTTGATCTTGACGCTGAGCAATGGCAGCAAGTGGCTGATTTATTATTACGTAAAGAACTTATTCCATTTATTGATCTTGCTTATTTGGGGCTTGGCAGCAATTTACAACAAGATTTGGACGGCCTTCGTATTATTACCCATACCTTGCCTGCAGGATTAGTAGCAATTAGCGCATCTAAAAACTTTGCCCTTTACCGTGAGCGCACCGGCGCTGCCTTTGTTTTTTCTCATGAAGGGGCAACGCAAAAAGCTGTGCAATCGCAATTAAGTCGCGTGGCTCGTGTTAGCTATTCGATGCCACCAGATCATGGTGCAGAAATTGTTCGCCGCATTTTAGTTGATAAAAACCTTTATCAAAATTGGCATCAGGAACTTGCGCTTATGTGTGGGCGCATTAATAGCTTGCGCAAAAGCTTAGCTGATGAATTAGCAGTATTTTTTGAACCTGATCGCTTTGCCTATATTGAAAAAGGCAAGGGCATGTTTTCCCTCCTACCGCTTGATGAGCAGGCGGTAAATCGCTTGCGTAAAGAATTTGCCATTTACGTAGTACCTGGCGGGCGCATTAATATTGCAGGCTTAAAAATCCAAGAATGTCAACGTTTTGCAAGTGCTGTTGCTAAAGTGCTTAGTGCTTAATCCAATACCGACACTGGAACACTTCATTAATCACCATGAAGTGTTCCATTTATAATATGCCATGTCTTTATTCAAAAAATTTAAGCAATGGTGCAAGGCAAAATACGACACCAAAGCCAAATACATACCAATAAGATGGCGTGATAAATTTACGCAATGCCGGCACTTTTAAAATTAAACAACAAGGAATAATAAAGCCGACAATGCCATTTAAGGGTGAGAGGAATTGTATCATAGCAATAACCGAAAAGTCTAAAGCCACCCAGCCCCAAAGAATAAGAATGATAATTGCACAAATACCAATTTGTACAATGAAATTAGGTATATTCGCCACATTCATAATGCGTGAAAGTAGGTTTATGATGATGCCTTTAAACGCCTCATAAACACCAAGAAAAATGGCAAAAAACGCAGTTACAATCGCAAATACATTAAGCAGTACCGACATAATCGCAATCGTTTTACCGCTTAAGACACTCGCTGCCAATGCAAGGGCAGAAATATTTTGCTGCTTTGCTGAAACTGCTTGTTCATGATTAATTGAAAAGGTAAAAGACAGTGCAAAAAATAAAACGCAAACCACTAAGACAATAAAGGCAATCAAGTTGACGCGTAATGCGCGATAAGTTGCTTTTTGTGGATCTGGTTCAGTTTTGCGAAAGGCAATATTCATTGGGCTTAGAATTTGCAGAAATAAAATAGAAAATAGCGCAAATGGCAAAGTTAAAATTGTATCCCTAACAAAAGAGAGTACTGGCGGAAAGCCTGGAATATTGGAAAAGTCCCAATAGGGTACCATGACGATGCCAAATAATACCACAATAGCTACTTTGGCGACCACCATTGGGCCAGAAATTCTAAAGAGCAGCCGCTCGCCTTGGGCAGCAATCAACACCAAAAATGTTAGCAATCCTAAAATATACCAGATATTTTGGGATAAAAGCCCTTCCGTAACGCCAAAAGTTTGTAGATATTTAGCACTATCAATAGTGATAGTAAGGGAATATCCTAAAATGCCTTTAAACAGCATAAGAAGGTATAAAACACCGAGTACCACCCCCCAATTTTTGCCAAGATATTGGCTAATTACATTGGAGTAATCCTCACATTCACTTGTTTCGGAAAGGCTTTTTAAATAAAGTGCTTGCATCCAATAGCACGCAGGGTAGGCAAGCAATAAGGCGGCCAAAAATACCCATATGCCTTTTAATCCCACTTGAATTGGTAGATAAATAATTCCTGCACCAATTGCCATACCGATGCATAAGACTACCCAACCAAGATCATAGCGGGTAAACGGAATTTTTTCGGTTTTGCTGGTATTTAAAGCAGTTGTTGAACTTATATCCATAATATTTCCCCTTTATTTTATAAAATTTTACGGATTTATGTAGTGTTTTATTGAAATGCCGCCTCCAATCGCTTTAAAGCCTCATTTAATGTTTGGCGGGTGCAACCAAGATTAACCCGCATGAAACCATGTCCTTCTTGACCAAATTTGCGCCCATCATCAAACCATAGCCCAGCCTTGGTTAGGAAAAAATCGTTTAGATCTTCGGCTGATAAGTTCAATTGCCGACAATCGAGCCAAGATAGGTAAAGAGAATCCATTGGTAATGCGGTGAGTGGCAAATTAGAATTATTAACTTTTGAAGCAAATATTTGTTGGTTTTCACGAACATATTTTAATAAGTCATCTAGCCACTCTTCTCCTTGGCTATAGGCAGCTTCAGTCGCCACCATGCCCATAATATTAATCAAGTTTAAACCGCAAGTCTTCATATGGGCGGTTAGCTTTTCCCTTATAACTGGATTTGCAATATAATTATTAGAGCATTGCAAACCGGCAAGGTTAAAAGATTTGCTAGCCGCCGTACAAATAATCGCATTTTGAGCATATTCATCACCAAGTGAAGCAAAGGGTACAAATTTTTTGCCCGGATCCATAATGAGGTCGCCATGAATTTCATCAGATACAACAATTACATTATGGGCGGCACATATATCACCCATGGTCTTTAACTCGTCAGATGACCAAACATTACCGGTTGGATTATGGGGATTACATAAAATAAATAATTTTGTATCCGCCGTGATGGCCTTTTCAAAAAGCTCTGCGTCAAATACATATCGTTCGCCGACAAGTTGTAACGGGGCAGTAACAAGCTTGCGGCCATTGGTGATAACATCTTGGTGGAAATGGATGTAAACAGGTGGTTGCACCAAAATACTATCATTGGGCGTGGTAAAAGCCTGTATAATCATGTTAAGCATAGTAACTATGCCGGGGCTAAGCACAAGCCAGTCAGGATCAGTATGCCAATTATGACGCTTTTTTTGCCATGTTGTTATTGCTTGCCTATAGGAGGCACTCACACCGCTATAACCCAAAACACCATGATCTAATACATTTTGAAGAGCAGAAGTGATACAAGGCGCGACCCTAAAATCCATATCCGCAACCCACATAGGGAGTGGATCTAACTGCACCTGTTGCTTTGTCAAAAAACGATCAGGATATGACCATTTCATTGAATTTGAAGATTTGCGATCAATAGTCTCATCAAAATTAACCATAATTTATTCCTCCTCCTTGAATAAATCTATGATAAATCTTTAAGAAAAGCACGTGAAATGGCTTCTACCTCGTAGTTAAATAGTCAAGTATTAATAACGCATACCGCATTTATGAGCTAAATTTAGTTATTAAAGATGCGTTTCTTTACTCATCATCATTATTATTTTTAATAAATTTGTAGGTAGTTCCAATCATTGCCCCTTAATGATTTCCCATTTTATAATTTAACTTCAATATGGAAAAAAAAGAAATGTAATTTTTCAATTTATTTATAAAATTTTTAAAAATGAGTTATCGTAGTTTTGTATCGAAAACTGCGATAGTTGTAAAACGTGCTAAATTGCAAAGCCTAATCAAGACAGTCAGCATTTTGCATTTAACCCCTTCTCAACGATCAAAAATCTCAACCAATTAGCAGCACAGCATGCCACTTGCAGTGTCTCGCTAACGCCGCAAGTTAAAATAGCTTTTTAAAAATTATTGCTGATTATAATGATGCAATGAGCGCGATTTATCAGCGCGGAACTGCGATCAAGGGTAGTTTATGAATTATCATCAGATTTACTTATGGGTACAAAAAGTAACACCGATCATTGATGCTTTTAAAATGGCCGTTCGCCATTTTTAAGCCTTTGTTCAATATCATCAATAACAGGTATAAGATCGGCTATAGTTTCAATGACATAATGCGCACCTGCAGCTTTTAAGCGTGGTGCAATTTTAGCCATTAGATCATTGCGGGTATTTTTGTCCATCGCCTCATAATCTGCAAGGCTTAAAGCTGCTTCATTACCGCTTAAGGCAAGGCCAATGGTCCATGATCCGGCAGCAACTCCCTCCATAATACCAACGCCGGTATCATCAATTTTTACGGTGAGATGCGCCGGCCACACACAAAGGTCTAAAAAGCATTGATACATATTAAGCGGTGTTGGCCGCCCAAAGGGTAGATCACCGGCACAAACAAGATTATCTGGCTCATAACCTTGGGCCTTGGTAAGGGGTAAAACACGCTCCATAATCGAGCGTGTATAGCCGGTGGTAGAGCCAATTTTCATCTCTCGGCGGCGAAGTTCTGCTACAACTTCTAAAGTGCCGGGGATGAGGCTAGCATAATTATGGACAATTGCTTCATTAAGCGGTAAAAAATGCGCGTAAATAGCATCAATATCAGTGTTATCAGCAGTTTTTCCGTGTGTGTCCTGCCATGCCTTGGCAATACGTGGTTGGTTTAAGACCGCTACAATATGGTCACGTTTTGGCAACCCCATTGGCGCACGGGCTTCGCCAATCGATATATCAATATCAAAGGCTTTAAAACTTTCAACAAACACACCCATTGGTGCAAAGGAGCCAAAATCTATCGTGGTTCCTGCCCAATCGAAAATTGCCGCTTTTAACTGTGTCACGCTTTTTTCCTATGAAGTTGCTAGGGTCAGGACCTAGAGTGTTGGAGATAAATTTATTCTTTATCGTTTTTTAAATCTCGATAAGATGAAGGCTGCACTAAAGCGCTTTTCTATATCATTTGAATATTGCATAGTTTGCTTTCAGCTTTGACTTATACCGATTACCCTCACCACGAAATCTATATAAGCAGCATTTTCATCAACAAAATAATAGGGGCCTATATCTTTGCCCTTTTTTAGCTATAAAAGGTAACGCAATTTTCGCCTTTTTCATATTGATTGGTTATGCCGATACAATCGTCACCACCCAAGGAGGCTCAAACATAAATACATGTCATTGTAAAATAATTGCCTCAAAAAAGATCATCTATTACCTCTTCACCCAAAGCAAAAGCGGTTGAAGCTCCAGTGCCGCCCGTCACCATTACAAGGCGCACATGATCTTGCGGGCTATCAACCAATACCGTTTTGGTTTTTGATGCGGCATAAGTGCCAATCCAATGATTAATAATTTCACGCTTTGGTAGATCAATAATTTCATCCAAGCATTCCATCATCAAATCATCAATGGCTGTTTTTGCAAAAGTCTCTGGTGCATTGCCATAAATATGGCTATCCCCAACCACAAGCGAGCCATCGGCTGATTGAACTGCAATTAAATGAATACCCAGTTGCCGCTTTAACGGATAATCACGATCTAACCGCGCGCCAAGAGCAACAGCTTGCGGCAAAGCAGAAAACCCCTCATAGCGAGCAAGGCTATGATCTGACATTAAGGCTGCATTAAATCTGCAGGTGTTGTTATTAGAAAGATTAGCAGCGCCATTAGGTGCAACGCGCAGCATTTGCAAGGTGCAAATAGAAAGAGCATGCGGGGCAATGCGCTCTGGGTAAAGTGATGAAAAATCATCGCCCGGGCAAACAATTATCGTATTGCCATAAAAATTACCACGACTGGTTTTCACGCGATTATCAATAATGCCAAGGGCTGCGGTTTTCCAGAAAAAATCAACCCCCTTTGCTTCATGAAGCCAATGGGCCAATTTTGGAATTGCTGTCATGGATTCAACCCGCAATTCATGGGGGCTATATAAGATTGCTTCATCACCGGATAATTTAAGGCTCGCAATTTGCGCTTGCGCTTCAGTTTTGGTCAATAATCTACAATCTGCGCCCATATCGGTTTTTAAAAAAGCAGCGACAACGTCGCGCGCTTCCTCGCGATAGGCGGGTAAAACAAGCCCCTTATGCAAGACGTCAATGCCGGCATTAGGAGCAATTTCCGCCCAAATATCGCGGCTACGCTTTGCACGATTATAATGGGCGCCGGCGCGTTGTCCTGTAACGGTTACAAAGCCAAAATTGCGGATAGAAGCACCAACCGCCTTGGCATTGCGCTCGATAATTGCTACTTTTTTACCGCGATTAACCGCAGCCAAAGCACAACCAAGGCCAACAATACCGGCGCCAATAATAATAACATCAAAATGTTTATTCATGGCTTTCCCGCTTTGCAAATATGCCATATTGAATGAGCTTATTGTTCAAGATACCCTTTTGCCAATAAGTTATGACAATGACATTGCGTTTGCATGGCAGAATAATGACAAATATAACAATTGGCAAAACTTGTGCTGAATTGACTTTAAAATGATTGAAAATTGGCAAACTTTGCCATATAATGTTTTAAAATACAGTTTTGAAAGGATATATTATGGCAACCATGAATGTTTCCTTGCCAGACCAGATGAAAAATTGGGCTGAAAAGCAATCAGATAATGGCCGATATCAAAATGTCAGCGATTATATTCGTGATTTAATCCGAAAAGACCAGCAACATCAAATCGCGACACAAGCTTTTCAAAGCGCAATTGATGAAGGTTTACAAAGCGGTACGCCAAAGGCTTTTGATAAGCTTGCATTCAAGCAGCGCATGCGCCAAAAACCTTGAACGATATGGCTTATCAATTAACTCCGCAAGCAGAGCAAGATTTGGAAGAAATTTGGCGTTTTGGTGCGCAAACATGGTCAGAAAATCAAGCTGACAAATATCTAGATGAATTGGTTTCAGTTTTTGAGCTGATCAGCATCATGCCCAATTTAGCACCCTTGCGTCATAATTTTGAGCCTCCTGTGCATATACATGCCCATCATCAACATGTCATTATTTATAATCTTGTTGGTGAGAATATTGTTATTATTCGTATTTTGGGCGGCAAACAAAATTGGCCAGTACTTTTAAAAGAACTTGATTTTTAATGCCTTTGAGACGCCTTATTGTTTATTTATATTATTTATAGTTAGACTATATTTATTATATAGTGATTAGGGGCAGGACCCATTAATTTGAACGAAATGGTATGTAGGATTTTTTGCGAGAAGAAGAGCGGTTCTTCTTTCAGCAAGCAAGTTGTTTTAGCCAAAATATTTGCGCAAAAAAGCCAATAATCGCGCGCGTTAAATGTTAAAAATTATAGCTAGAGCCTTTATAGGGGGAATATAATGAGCATTTTTTTTGGCAAAGGTCGGCGAAAAACCTTTGAATTATCCAATTGTTATTCTTTGCAGCTCATATTTTTTATTTTTTTAGCGCATATTTTTTTGATAGTCATTAAGGCAGAGGCAAGCGAAAATATCGTTTCGTTAAAGCCATCAAACCAACAAACGCAGATTAACGGTCCTAATGCATTGTTTAGTATCATGCATCTTAATGAAAGTGATACGGCGTTAAATACACAAATTTTAAGCTATAATTTGCCGTTTTTGGAAAATGTTGATCCTGCCCTACAAAGCCTGGGCGATAAAGAGTGTGGTTTTTTATATGGTCGATACTTAACCTATTGGTCTATCGGTTTAATTGAAAAGGCAAGCTATGGACGGGAAAACAGTAAAGAATTAGCCGATCTGTTACAAACGCTCATGATGCTAAATGTAATATTAATGATGCCACATCAGTGCGAGCTGCCAATGGGGTTTTATGATACGGATGATTTTGATTACTACTTAAAAACAACCAACGACATGCAAGCAACTAAATGGCTAGAAACTGCAGCGTGGCAGGGGCAAAAAAAGGCGCAAATCGCGCTTGCCAAATTTTATAGCAGATCTTTAAATTATGAAGATAAAAAACAAGCTTTTAAATGGTGGTTAATGCTTGCCAATGCTGGTGATGACCAAGCAATTTTTAAACTTGGGCAGTTTTATGAGGATGGTGCCATTGTCCATAAAGATTTAAAGCGAGCTTATTATTACTATGAAAGAGCTGCAGATCTTGAAAATATAAAAGCTGTGGCTAAACTTGGTTCATTTTATGCAAGCGGCATTGTTGTTAAAAAAGATTTAAAAAAGGCTTTTGGCTATTATTTTGAAGCGGCAAAACAGCATGATGCAGAAAGTCAATTTTACCTATTTAAAGCCTATTGGCATGGCTATGGCGTTGAAGAAGACAAAAAAACTGCCATTCAATGGTTTTATAAAGCGGGTAGTATGGAACACCTAGGCAGCCAATGTTTACTTGGAGAAGTATTTTTTGAAGGAAATGTTTTTAAAAAGGATATAATGGAAGCCTATAGATTATGCTATATGGTGAAATTACGATCTGATCCACCACATGAAAAAACCGATGCTGTATTGAAACGCATTGCGCAAACAATGAATGATAGCGACATTAAAGCAGCACAACAACAAGTACACGATTGCCTGTCTGGTGAAATTAAAGCCTGCCCTCATTATTTATTGCCTGACAGTCCGCTTTTTGGATTTGGCTTTGCTTTTGAAAATTATTCAAATAAAAATCGCCATTAAAGTTAAAATTAAACCAGCTGCAATGCTGAGTATTATTTTAGCACCCAATCCATCAAGGAAGCGGACGAGAAAGAATTTCGCCAAAATTCTGTAGCCAATTATGGGGCGGTGACGTGCGATTTTTTTCGTTTCAATGACAGCTTAACTGCTAAAAATAAGCGCGAATGTTTCATTTAATATTATGAATAATTATTTTAAACAAATTTAGCGAAATATTGTTAGAAATAATAGCAGCATAAAATCTATCAACATAACTTATATCGCCATCTATGCCGGCGCATTTTTCGACTTCCTCCCTTTTATATCAAAATTATGTATTTTACCCTTTATTGTATTTGGTACTTTAAAATAAACAGTCCTCAGCGTAAGTACAAAACAATAATAACATGAATATTTTAATCAACTTTTTGTTAATGGATTTTTAAACCAGCAATTGTGTAAATGCTTAAGAAGATTCTGCGCTTTTTAAGTGTTTTACAAAGGAAAATATTTATGATTTTACGTCTATCCAAGGCACTTATGGTTTGTGCTATTGCGTTTTTTACATCATTGGTGGTTTTTGGAAATGTAACTGATTACAACACCAATTTTCAATTTGTTCACCATGTTTTTATGATGGATACAATACCGCCAGAAGCATCTATTCATTATCGCGCAATTAACAGTAACTTGATCCATAATCTTGGCTATATTGGCATTATGAGCCTTGAATTTCTTACTGCCTTATTATGCTGGATTGGCGGCATTAAAATGCTTTTATCAGTTAAGGCAAGTGCCAAAGCTTTTAAATCATCAAAAACCGTTGCCATTGCCGGTTTAACAATTGGCTTTCTGGTTTGGCAAGTAGCCTTTATGTCTGTAGGTGGTGAATGGTTTGGCATGTGGATGTCAAAACAGTGGAATGGCGTTCCCGATGCTTTCCGCTTTTTTATTACGATTATAATGGTTCTGCTTTACATTATACAGCCAGATGGTGAATTAGAAAAAGACTAAACCATCGCTAGGTTGTGTTTAAACTAAGTTTGATGTTTAATTTAGCTTATTTGATAATATTTGTCAGATAAGCTTTAATATTTTATAATTTATTGCAATAATATTATAAATAAAACCCATCAATAGCTACTTGACCGCGATATAATATTGGTCTAAAGGTGAGACATTAAATTTTTAAGGCTAGGTAGCACATCCATGAATGTTTTCTTTGTATCATAAATTTTTTCATTAAAAATCAAATGATAGTCGCGTTTGAATGTATATGCGCGCGCAAAAACAAAGAAGAACATTATGTCGTATAGCCAATCTCCAACTATGGAACAAACACGCTTGCTCGCTATTAAAGGCGATGTTGAAGCACAATTTAATTTGGGTCAATTTTACCTTACTGCCAATCAATATGCTGATAAACTTGTCGATGAATGTGCTGATGAGTTTAATCGAGATAGCTTTGAAGCATTGAATTGGTTTCAAAAAGCCGCAGATCAAGGACACGCTAAAGCGCTTTATCAATTAGGCGAATTTTATGAAAATGGCATTGCTATTAGCCAAGATTGTGATGAAGCCTTAAAATGGTTTCAACTGGCTGTTGAATTTGGTAATGTTGACGCCATGCTCAAACTTGCCAATATTTATCTTAGCGGCATTTATAGCGATTATGGTATTGCGCAAGATTTTGGCCTTGCCCTTAGCTATTTTGAACAGGCGGCTCATCAAGGTCATCATGACGCTATTTACCAACTTGCTCTTATTTTTGAAAATGGCATCGCAGTTGAATGCTCAATTCCAAAACATTACTCCATCAAGAAAAATGCAAAAAAAGCCTTTCATTATTGGCAAATATTGGCAAAAAATGGTGATTTAGCCGCGCAATTTAAGCTTGGGCTTTGCTATCAAAATGGTGATGGTGTTGACTTAGATTTAACTAAAGCCATCAAACTTTACAAAACTTTAGCAGATAATAATTATAGCAAAGCTATCTATCAACTTGGTCTTATTTATGAAAGCGATACATATGGCTTAAAAGACTTATTGGCAGCTTTCCAATATATAAAACATGCGGCTGAACAAAATTATGCGCAAGCACAATATCATTATGGCACTTTTTACCGTGATGGTAATGTAGTTGCTCAAGACTTTAGCATTGCGGCAAAATGGTTTCGTCTCTCGGCGGCGCAAGACCATGGCGATGCTTGGGATAATGTCGGCTATTTGCATATTTATGGGCTTGGCGTTAAAAAAAGTCGGACCTATGGCTTTAAATGCTTTGAAAAAGCTGCTCAATTGGATAGCATGATGGGTTGTTATCATGTAGGGCTTAGCTATATCAATTATTGGGGCGCCCGTTATAGCCGAAAAATGGCGGCTCATTGGTTTAAAATCGCAGCTGATAAAGGTCTTGCAGAAGCTCGATATCAATTAGCGCGGTGCTATCCCTATAGCCAGTTTACGAAAGATGTTTCTATTAAAATTTTTGAATTAGATAAGGCTGCGGCTGAACAGGGATATCAGCCTGCTTTTAGTTATCTTGCTTGGGCACATAAAGAGGGGCGAGGCACAAAAAAAGATCTCGAAACCGGCTATATGTGGCACTGTGTTGATGCGGTCTTAAGCAAACGACTTTTCTGGTATAAAGAGGATATGGAAAAAATATTTACACAAGAGCAAATAAAAAAGATCAAAAAAGCTGCACAAAGGTGCATCGATTCAGGGTTTAAAATCTGCTCAGTGCAATAATTAATAAAGGAACAAATGCAACTTAGCATTTGTTCCTATTTTAAAGCAATTTATACTATGTAATATAGCACACACGGTAGAAGAACAAAGATTGATCTTTAAGTATCAATTAGACCTTCATCACAATGGGGATATATAAGCTAAATCTATTGATAAGATTTATTCGCCGGTTCTCGATGTAACATATAGATGATAATGGTGATCATATTAGGAAGCGCATAAATCATACCGCCAATTTGGGTATTTAATGGATTGGTTTTCGCCTGCCATGCTAAATACCAGTCGCCAGCAATAACCATAAAACCTACACCCCAAACTAGAACAGCTAAGGTGGCACCTAGTACAACGAAACTTTTACCGCTTTGCAATTTTTCATAAGGGGCATTGAAATTTTTAATCAGTTTTAAAAGCCCTATAAGCCCCAAGATGCCAGCCAACGTTTCAACTGTTGTAATAAGGATAAGGGCTAAAATAGGCGCTAAACCCCAAGAAATTGCACGCCATGTTTGTGCAGGATTGCCATAAGTATCGCTCATTGCGAACATTGGTTTAATAGCAAATTCAGCCGTACTTGCAAATCCAGATGCATTATTAAGCAGTCCTAAAATCCCCCATAAGGTTGGGAAAAGGGCGAATGCGATCAATACAAAACGGTAAGTCTTTTTCTCATCCATTATGGTTTCCTTTAAAATTTTATAAAATGCCGTGAAAACTAAGTAAACTTATAGCAATTTCGTTTTAGCATAATAATTTTAATCATTGATCAAGAGCTTTGCCAACCTCTATTTCAATAATTTTATCATACATATAAGTTATAATATCTGCTGTTTTTGTTCTAACCTTAATACCATCATCAATTGAATAAATTTGGAAACCATTTTCATCCTTTTTCAATGAATAGACCTCCTGCCAATCGGATTTTTGACACTTGAGCGTAAGTTCATTGCCTTTCATTTTATAAACATTACATATGTTTTCTTTAAAAATATGATATTCTAACTCAGATATAAATCCTGATAGGCTACCATATTCAATTGCGGTATCCTCATTTGGTGGTGCAAAAAACAGCGGTTCGCCGTCAGGAAGTCTGATATAAATTGGCCCATTATTGCTATTAATAGTTAAATCCAATTTATCTTCATCATCTATAATAATATTATCATTCGATACATAATCATCATCAATCCGACTAGGCCCATAATCTGTACCAGAAGCTTGATATGTCGATGTCCCCAAAAACAAAACAAATGCTAAAAAAATTATACTTTTTTTCATCGCATATTTCCCTGTAAATTGATTTTATATTTTTTTATCCTAGCATGTTTATTGAAGTAGCTTTGACCTCTAATTTACTAAGCTTTTTAAATAATAGAGCTATAGTTAAAACCTCACGAATGAGGCTCATCAGGGAATTTATGGCAACGCCACTCATAATAATTTCTTGCAGCATCGATAAAGATCTTACGTCGTTGTTCGTTTTTTATGATAGGCGCTATTTTAAATATTCTATCCCATAGAACAACGGCAAGCTCTTCATTACCATCATAAAGCTCTTCAAAATCATTATCGCAAAATGTATTTATAAATATTTCTAGCACATCATATTCATTGTCGCGAACATCGCTAAAGGGTTTATTTGGCTTTATATCATCATTGCATAAATAGTTTAATGGATTTTGTAAGTACCAACCCACATATTGTCTATTTTTAAAAATATAACCAAAATCTTGATGAAATAAAACAACTTCACTTCCTAATAAATCTTCAGCCTTATCAAAGCCAACAAGGTATTTTTTACCCTTATTGAAATACCGCAAATGACTATACGTAAAATATCCTAATTCATCGACTTTACTCAAAGTGCCGAAAAGCTCGGTTGACATTAAATCAGCTTTTTCGTTAATAAATTCAACTACCGGGCGGATTGATGCGAGTTTGTTATCTTCATCAAAATAAATATCATCATAGTAATCATAATAAATATCGCCATAGGTAGCATATGTTTTAGCATTGGAAATTTGGAATTTAACTCCAATACCGGTGCAAGCTATATGAAACTCTATTTTTGCATTTGGATGTACGATGTGATCAGTAATTTCAACCTTGATGCCGTCGGCCACGCGATAGTCATCTAATTTTTGCATTTTGCCCTCTATTAAATATCAATTTTGTAGAAGGTTTACAATTGTCATCTACCTTTATATTTCGCCCTTTTTTAGCGCATTTTGCTCGTGTGAATAAAACCACCAAAAACATGCGCCAAACATCACACCAAAGCCGGTAAACAAATAAAGATAAGGCTTGGTAGAAAGGGTCAACATATTGCCGAAAGCATAAAAATTTAAAATGCCGATGATAATGCCATAAATCAGCGTTAGATGGAAATTTAAAGGTAAAAACTTGCGTTGCAATAAATAAAGCGGAGTGACAACGACGACAAAAAGGGTAATGTTGTAAACAGATAAAGCAATAATTCCTGCAAGGATTATTAAAAAAAACATTTCATCAACGTGGCTAAATCCGCCCCAATGAATAATATCTAACACCGAAAAACCAAAAATAACCGCGCCTGCAACAATAAGAAAACTAAAATAATAAGTTAAAAAGAACCGTTTCATTATAAAAATCCATTTATCGCATTAAACAATATTATAATTTGATAGGCTTTAAAATATAATATATTTTACTTTATAGAATTAAAAATGAATACAGTAAACACTTTTACAAAAGGTTTGATATGCACTTTTCTTTGCTCGTGATTGGTAAAGATCTTGATAAGCAAGATATACTGAATAGTTGGTTATATCCATATCAACTTAGTGACTGCGAAGAGTTTAATAGCAACCACATCGAAGACATAGACGAAACAGCGCAAGTACTGAAAGAATATAACAGCTTAAAAGCAAATAAAACCGCAAAAACCTGTGATTATAAAAATTTAAAAGAATATATTATAGAAAGCAGAGCTTTGCCAATTGTTGAATTAGGTGATCCTATCGACATAGAGAATGAACATTACTTTGGCTATGTAATTTTTAAAGGCGAAGAACTTATCAAGGTTGTAAATAGAACCAACCCCAATGGGAAGTGGGACTTTTGGCTGCTCGGTGGCAGAATGAATGGCACAATGATAAGAAAGACACCACCAATTTTATCTAAGCGAAGCCTTTGGTCAAAATGGCGACATAAAGACCAATCTGAAGACTTGAAAAATAGTGCCACGAATTGCATCCAATATAATGAAATTGATTGGATAACCATGAAAAATAAAGCGGTACAAGTGCGGTTGCAACTTTGGCAAGATACAATAAGAGATTCATACGCGGCTTTGGGCGATATTAATAGTTTGAAAATTGATCTTGATAAAATACGATATGAAGTACTAAATAAAATCAACGATTTGCAAAAAAAATTTTTAAAAAAAATTCACAAGCACAATATCAAAAGCTTAAAGCCTATATTAGAGACAATGTAAATTATCCTTATCGCTTCTATATTGGGCTTTTAGATTATGTTAGCTCTTCCAGAGCTTACCCCAAAATAGATGATTGGATAAATGCTGCACCACCCTTATCCACATATGCCTTGCTTGATGAAAATGGTTGGCATGAATTAGAAGATAGCCAGTCCGATATTTTAGAAGATTATGAAAAAAAATTGCAAAAGTGGCAAGATTTTATCGATCAACGGTTAAAACGCACAAAGCCAAACGATTGGCTTGCCATCATTGATTACCATTGTTAATCAATTAGCCAGTTATAATACACAATATAATTAGTTAGCGTGTCATGATTAAAGCGGATGTTATTTATGGCACTCCTATAAGATTTGATGCCTTTTTAGCGATATGGGGCTAACATAGACAATTAAAAGCGCGTCACCGCATCAAAAAAGTGACGTGCTTCATTTCTTTATTTTGTGGCATTCTCCAATGCGAAAGTTGATACAGTTTTTTCTAGAACTGCTCAAGAAAGCCTACGGCATAAATCAACTTAGCTAGCGAGATCTTGTTCGCGCCCTCTATTTGTCAATGCAAGATAGATAATACCAATCGGCGCGATAAGTATGGCGGCGCTAAACAAGAGCATGTTTACTATAATTTTTGCCGGAACAACCAAACCCAACCACAAAAGAAACGAGAATTTAAAAGAATAATTGCCAAGGAATAAATCTTTGATGCTATCCCAAACGAATTTGGCAAATGGAAATAATAAAAAATTAATAAGATAGACTACAATCATGGTAATAATTCCATAAATTGGCATCGACCCTGACTTATTTAAAACAAACACCATTGAAATAAATATTGCGGCCCAGATTGCCCCAATCACATAGCTTCGAACCAGATAGGCTGCGTCAATAGATTTAAACAGTTTAGAAACGAATTGCATGTATATTCCCCAAAAAAGATAAAATTACCCTCGGTTTTTGATGCCATCCTGTAAAGGATAAACTTCAACTAAAAATCTAATCCCCATAATCTCAACAACAAGAAAATGGTATTTTCAATAATCACATAACGTGATAGACAGATAAATTAATCATATTAGTTATAAATTCTAAATACAGTCTAATTTTAGATTATAAAATATAAGACCTTACAAAATTGTATAAATATATTTTAAATATTAAAAAAATTCAGAATTTGAACAATATATCCAAATTACGAAACTTTACTCAATCA
Organism: Bartonella sp. HY038; assembly: GCF_014117425.1. Lineage (NCBI taxonomy): Bacteria > Pseudomonadati > Pseudomonadota > Alphaproteobacteria > Hyphomicrobiales > Bartonellaceae > Bartonella > Bartonella sp. HY038. The sequence goes on along the minus strand of NZ_CP059726.1, from coordinate 26,520 downwards.
AGCAATGCCAAACTATATTACATGAATAAAAATAAATCAATAAATTTGTTAAGACCTTAATTAAAATATATCATAAATTTACAACTAATATTAAATTTATCTAATTTATATTATTTTTATTCTTTTTTGGGTTATTGCTTATCTTATATACCGCAAAATTATAAAGCGCAGCCACTTAAAGAGCTTTCGTTAGAATAATATTGAGGTGATAAATTTTGTCCCATCACGTTTATTAAACTAGCTATATTTTAAAAATTTTCAAAAAACAAAAGTTGCTTCAATTTTTGCAAAATATGGGTTAATCAGCCTGCTTATTTTTATCACGCTTATTTTTAAAAACAATATAAGCAATGCCAATAGGTGCGATAATAAAAGCTATGCTGAACAAAAAGAGATTTACAATCACCCTTAAAATAAGCGCCAATACCGTCCAAATATCTAGGTCAAAATCAGATGTAAAAGCGCCAAAGAATAAATCTTCGACATAGCCCCAAACCAGTTTAGCAAAGGGAAAAAGAATAAGGTTCATAAGAATGATAACCAGGATAACGATGTTAATTGCAATCGATAAAGGTCTTATGTCATTTAAATATATAGCTAAAAAATGCAGATTACCGTCCAAATAATTGCCCAAATATAATTTCTAAGCAAATAAGTAGTATCGAAATATTTAAATATTCTAGAAACAATTTCCATATTATCACCCTTCGAACAAAACAAAGTAAATCATGGCTAAATGAATATTATTTTTAGCGACAAAGGTAGGTGAAGCAACAAACATCTGTTAGATCTGAATTATTCATCTCTAAAATCCATACTATACACGCCGCGATGGCTTATTTGTACGGCTCCATAAACATATTGCAGCATATGAGAATTAGCAATTTCAATGAGGGTTGCAGCCCTAAATGACGGGCGTTTTATTTCAAAAGGTTGTGTAAGCTTGCCATTTTCAATGCCGCGCCAAAAAATACCCAAATGGTCACACCATAAAATAATATCATTATGATTTCGTTCTTTTATAAAGACAATATCGTCTTGGAACGTCTCTATTGTTTTATCAATAAAATAAAAGTAAGTTTGAATTGGCATCGCTTCATCATGGGTTAGAGGGTGGAAGGGCTGGAAATTCGCTAAAATCTTCATCTTGATAACGATTATACAAAAATTGAGGTCTCGCCATGGATGGGTTAAGGTCATTATCATTAAGTATGGCTGCTAATGGTTGGTTGAAACTTGCAGCAACATTATCACGAAATTGCTGATAGCAATCCTCGCGCATGTAAAGATAACCTAGCACCGGCAAAATTTGAATAAAAGGCCGTGCAAAATCACATTGCTCTGGCCAATAGGCATAAGCCTCAGTTGGGTTAACCCCATAAACCAAGCGCCAAATTCGTGTTTTGTCCCAATGACGCTCTGGCATGAAAGAAAACGCTTCACCGCCGGTTTTATATTTGTAATAATAATGCATATCGCGATTAACAATCAGCATTGGCGGCGGCGCAAAATTAGCCATCAAAGCATCATATTGTTTAAAAATTGCTTTTTGATTGATATTTTCAATGTCAACGCCGCGATATAATAATGTGCCTGAAAGCAGCATTAAGGCAACCGCCAACAGGCTCATTTGCAGATATTTTGCAAGTGTTTTTGGCTTTGGTATTGGCTGGTCTTTGAAAAACCATATAGTGATGAATAAAACGAGTAAGGGAAAGGCTAGCGCGATGCGTTCACCAAAATTCATTGCCTCTTGACCAAGACTTGGTAAAAAACAAGAAAATAGCGGTAAAAAGTGCCATAGATTGCTTTTTGACGATCGCACCGCAAAGAATAGCACACCAAGCACCCAAATACCGCAAAAGAGTAGCTCCAACTTTATTGCAAGCGGCAAAAATGGCTCGCTTAATAAGGCAATTAACCCTAATTGAAATTGACCGTTTTGAAAGCGGTGAAAATCAAATAACCCCAAGTATAAAACACCGCTCACCAATGCAGCAATGAGACCGACAGAGAGAAGAGTAACCGCAATAAGTATTTGCCATTTTAACTTGGCAATATTACCACCCTGCCCTGCGTGCAATTTTACCTTGTTATTATCTTTTCTTTTGGACCAATAATAGCCGATGAGGGATAGCGAAAAAAGCCCGATATAAATGATTGCTGATTTATGGAAAAACACCGCAAGACATGAAAATCCTATAAAAACAAAAATATAGCGCGGATAGCGATACATAAAATTTACGGCAATGACTAAAATAATCCAACTGGTAAATTGTTTAGGAAATTCAATCGTCATAAAATAAAAGCTAGGTGATAGAGTAATCCAATACAAAATAATAAGCGCTAAAGCGATGTTTTTTATAGTTTTTAAAAGGAGATAAAAGGCCAGTAAAAACAACCCAAAACTAACAGCGATATAGGTTTTCACCATCGCTTCGCCATTATTGACAAAATATGCAAGCGGTCTCATCAGCCAAAACAGCCAACTATCATCAGGAATACGCAAGCGACCATGATCAATGAGGCTTTGCGCTTGCACTGCGTAATAATAGCCATCATAGCCATAAAAATAGCTTTGATGAAACAGAATAAGCCCAAGCTGAAGCGCAACCATAAAAATGACTAAGCAAATAAAGCCAGTTCTACAATATTGCTTCATATTTTTGTACAAAATTGCACACGCTTAACAGGGACTACAAGGTCGGTATAAATATCGGATTTTACCGCATAAACATCTTTTTCAAGTAATATTTTACGCAATTTTTCCCGAAGTTCACCAATGGTTTTTGCTTCAACCACAAAGCCGTCATCAAGTAAAACGCTAAGCCCTAAATCTTCGCCTTCATATTCTTCCCTATCATAGATTGGCATAGCAACAAGGAAGTTTAAAAGCTTTTTTTGCTCGCTTTCAGCAAGTTTTGAAAATTTTTCTATTTTAAAAAGATTTTGGAAAATTTGCGGGGCGGCATGGGCAATATCATCATTTCCCTTGCCACTTATATAACCAAACTGCGAAAAAAACGTTTGATATTTTTTACCAAATAGTCTCATCTCATTTGGTTTTACAAGCTCGAAATTACCTTCTGCGACTGTAGCAAAGGGGCGATTTTGTCCATCTGGTTTTAAACGCGCAGGATAAAGCACAAAGCTGCCATTACTACGCAGTCGAAAGGTTGAAGCATAACAATAATCCTCGCGCAAGTACTTCTCACCCAAAGTTGCCCAATCCATGGTGCCCAAAAAACTACTAAATGTTTTATCAGTAAAAGCATTGTCAGTAAGTTCCGCGATTATTGGCATTTCTTGACCAATAGGCAAAATAATTGCGCCCTTATTGTCAATAAAGCGCAGTTCGGATAGCACAACATCTCTATAGGCTTGCCCTTTATAAATATCGGCAATTTCCAAAACAATTTGGCTATTGCTAATTGGTTTTGGCAGCATAATTTTTTGCATGGCTTGTTCGTCTTTGACCGCAATTTTTTCGCCATTTATCAAAAGAGTTTTCACGCGGCTATTAGCACTAAAATGCTTATCCGATCTTTGATAGCCATTCCATATCATCACACCCGCAATATTTTGGTGATTTTTAAAGTTAAGGGCGATTTTGGTGCCAATGCCATTGCCTTTTTTACCATCTGTTGCAAAGGCCATGCTGGTATTGGAATCAAAAAGATGGCTTGGATGATAAGCATTTTGTGGATCAAGAATTGAAGTGGCATTGAGTTCTAGCAATGGTGCTTCAATCGGTAAATTAACCGCCAAAGCATGCGGCTCATTATAAATTTCTTTAATTAATGAAGGATCGCTAAATAACTGTAAAATATCTTTACTAACCAGATCAATTGAAGTGACTTCCCATTTTGCTGACGAGGTAGCATCCGTAATGCGAAAAAATACCGATTTCGCTTTATATTCGAGTTTAAACGAGTCATCTAAAGGATGTCTTTCGCGCCTTAAAACATATACGGCTTTTTCAAAATCAACTTCAAAACGTTCAACCACAAAAGGAATTGGATCCCTATCTTCTCCCGATGTATCAGCAATAGCATTATTACCATCAAGATAAGCGGTAAAGGTGAGGTCTTCGCTATCACCGATAACCGTTATCATGATATAATCTAGTTGAAAGGGCTGTTCAAATTGAAAGCCAAAACCTTCATTAACCGCGCCATCCTTGGTTTGCGGTTGCCAAGCCCCATCACAATTTTTATCTAAAAGACAAATAATTGATGTTGATTGCTCTGTTGCGCTTGTTGGTGATGCCATTAAAATAGTTGGCACGATTTGATCTGTATTGTCTTGCGTATAGCCTAAAGCTGGTCGGAAACCAATAATGACAATAGTGACAAGGCAAAACCGAAATAGATTATTTAAAAAATGCTTCATCAGCTTATGCCCCTTTTTATAATTGAATTACCTATAGATTTTGGTAAGGATTTAACCGTCATAAATGCTAATTTTTATTATTAACTTTGTATCTTATTGTCTTCAACAGGCTAATAAAACAAATCTTCTCAAATATTGGTTTAGATTTTTGTACAAAACGGCACCCGATCAACAGGGACGACAAGATCAGTATAAATGTCAGATTTTACCGCATAAACTTCTTTTGTCAGCAATATTTTACGCAGTTTTTCACGCACCTCACTAATTGTTGCCGCTTCAACCACAAATCCTTGGTCAAGCGAAACAAATAGACCAATATTGAAATCTGGTTGATCCGCGTAAATTTTTTCAGGCTCTTCATAAAGTGGCTCGTTAATAAGCAAACTTAACAAGTCTTTTTGTTCTTTTTCGCTAAGGTCAGAAAATTTTTCAATGGTAAAAAGGCCTTGAAAAATACTTGGTGCGACTTTAATGGGCGCATTATCTTCATTTTCCTTTAAATAACCTGTCATACGCGAAAACATGGTTTGATATTTTTTGCCAAATAATTTGAATTTATTGTGTTCAATAATTTCAAAATTCCCCTCGGCAGCTATAGCAAAAGAATGCAGCCTATCAATGCCTTTAATATTTTGCGAATAAAGGGAAAAACTTCCATTACTACGCAAGCGAAATGAACCAACGTCACAAATATCAGCTTCAACCTCATTGCGCGCAAAGACCATTTGGCTCAAAAAACCGCTAAAACTTCTATCGACGAAATGATTGTTAGTAAGTTCTGCTAATAATGGCGTTTCTTGGGTAAGGGGCAAAATAATGGCGCCCTTATTGTCAATAAAGTGCAATTCGGATAGCACAACATCCTTATGATCTTGCCCCTCATAAATATCGGCAATTTCTAAAACAATCTGGCTATTAGTGATTGGCTTTGCCAACATAACTTTTTGTATGGCTTGTTCGTCTTTGACTGCAATTTTTTCGCCATTTATCAAAAGATCTTTCACGCGGCTATTAGCATAAAAATGCTTATCTGACCTTTGATAGCCATTCCACATCATCACACCCGCAATATTTTGTTGATTTTTAAAATTAAGGGCGATTTTAGTACCAATGCCATTGCCTTTTTTACCATCTGTTGCAAAGGCCATGCTGGTATTGGAATCAAAAAGATGGCTTGGGTGATAAGCATTTTGTGGATCAAGAATTGAAGTGGCATTAAGCGCTATCAATGGTACTTCAATCGGTAAATTAACCGCCAAATTATGCGGATCATTATAAATATCTTTAACTAAAGATATTTCACCGTTTATTATTTCAAAAATATTTTTATTAACAATATCAATTGAAGTCACAGTCCATTTTACTAGTGAATTACCATCGATAATACGAAAAAATACCGATTTTGCAGAATAATCAAGTGTAAGCGGTTTATTAATAATAGAGTACGGATCGCGCCTTAAAACATAAACGGCCTTCTTGGAATCGATCTCGAAACGTTGCAAAATAATACGAACTGGGTCGCTATCTTTATCTGTGTCATCAATAATAGTATCTTTACCGTCAAGATAAGCGGTAAAGGCAAGGCCTTCGCTATTACCGGTAACCGTTATCATAATATAATCTAGTTGAAAGGGTTGTTCAAATTGAAAGCCAAAACCTTCATTAACCGCGCCATCCTTGGTTTGTGGTTGCCAAGCCCCATCACAATTTTTATCTAAAAGACAAATAATTGATGTTGATTGCTCTGTTGCGCTTGTTGGTGATGCCATTAAAATAGTTGGCACGATTTGATCTGTATTTTCTTGCGCAAATGCGCTTATTGGTAGAAAGCCAATAACCGCCAAACAAAGCCCCAATAAATAATTGTAAAAACGCTTGGTCATTGCCTTCCCCCCTTTCATGCAATTATTCGATGATTGGATATTGCCGGGCATTTGGCAATTCAAAATGCCACCATTCACTATTAATGCCTTTAAGCCCTGCTTTTTTCATCAAGCCAAACAATAGGTCACGATTTTTGCAAGCAAGACTATCGGCTTTTGGGCATTTATAGTGCGCGGCGGCCTTACTGGTAAAATCATCAAAAGCAGTTGGAAAAAACAATATTTTCCCATTTTCATCAGCTAAAGCCACATCAATCGCGGCGGCGCGATTATGGTTGGAACCGTTTTTTGGATTAGCAACATAACGGCGGTCGGGCATAATGTCCCACATGGCTTTTTGTACAGCAAGTGGACGAAAACAATCCAATAGAACAAGTTGCAAGTGTTGATCTTGTAAATCCTTTTTAATTGTTTCAAGCTTTTTTGCTAAGTCCTTATGAACAAGGCAGGTGCTTAGACCATGCTCTTTGTAAATAGCACGATGCAAAAAATTATTGTCACTCGCATAGCGCAGATCAAGCAAATAAGGCATACCGTTTAATGTAATCAATTCAGCATTATCATTAAAATCTTTGCTTTGCCCAAAAGTTGAAATACTGATTAAAAAATAGATAGTTAAGCTAATTAATCCTAAAATCTGCTTCATTGAAAATCCTTTAAACTATCAACCACATCAAATACATCGGGCACATACATCATCGGCGCAATATTTTTACGATAGAGCGTCTCGCTTATTAAGCTATCCCCTTGCCATTGCTGGCGCCAAATTTCATTAAAGCGGTAAAACTTGCCCTCGCATTGCAAAAAACTATGATTTTTTTCACAAATATCATATTTTACATTAAGCGTGTCATTGACCAAAATGTCACCAATCAAATGGTTTTCATCAAGGCTAAGACGTAACTGCCAAATGTTTGGGCTATTATTGGTAAAGCGGTAATCAAGATAATTATAAAATATGGTTGCTCCACAACCAAATGGCACAAGCCGCTCATCATCGCGAAACATATCACGCGAATGGTGATGATGCTCAATAATATCTAAATTGCTATGCAATATCAGCCAGTGCAGCATATTAGCAATTTGGCAAAGACCACCGCCAATACCTGCCCTCATTGTATCACCTGACAGTTCCAAACCTTTGCGAAAACCGCGCAGGCGATGGGCATGCCCCACTAATTTATAAAATGAAAAAGTTTCACCAGGGTGAATGACAATACCATCAAGAAGCGGAATTGCCTTTTTTAAATTGGTAATCTTATTTACCTGCAACTGATGATAGTCTTCACCAAAATTGCGAATGAGTTTTGATTGGTGGGAAAATACCCGATGAGGCAAACTCTCAGCTTGCCGCTTTAGCGCAAATTTTTGTCGTTCTTTGCTATTGCGCCAATAACGCAAACATCTTTGCCGCCAGATGGCGACAAAAAACAATATTGGATGTTTTTGGCTTAATCTTTTGGCCACCATTCCCCCATCGATAATTAAACCGTATAAAAATGTTAAAATAATCGAATATTCTTTAAGGCACTTCTTTATTATTTTATCAAATATTTAGAAAAGCTCGATATTATTTTAATAAACTTATTAAAATTAAACTTTTATACAATAAAACAATTATTTAATAATTACAATAATCACTAAAGAGGAGAAAAGATGGCAAAGAATAAAGAAAGTGATAATTAAAAGCAATAAAATACCGGTGGGCTAGCTCTACTGCAAAGGTGTGACAGTATAAGCTATGATATCATTTTTATAACACTTATCTTGGTGGTTATGTTCTTTATTTGCAACAATAATGCAAAGCCAAGATTTTTACCGGCAAAGACTATTCACCTTAGAAATTTTTTGCGAGTTAAATGTCATCAATTCGGTCTTAACTATGAAATCTACCCCGATTTTCCTTATCATCTTTTTTTATAGATGAATAGCTAAGCCATTATCAACGATCTGTCATTGCCGCTAGCTTTGACGCTTGACAGCTTTAATAAAATCACAATCTTCTAAATTAGAGGTTTTGTCTAAGAGCAAAAAATTCTATTAATTTAAAGAAGTAATTTTTAAAAATGGTAGGCCAAGACAATAATAGGTTTTGCTATTGGCTTTTTTACGCCAGCCAAATACATGAAATTTCCAAAAATAAAACTTATAGCGATGGCTATCTTGCTTAATCTTAAACAATGCAATCCCAAGAAAGCTTATTTTTCTACGACCAACATTGCCCTGTTTAACAAGATTGACCAAACATTGCTCGTAAACGGCTGTTGTGCGACAATTTTGCCACCATGATGCTGCGAGCTTAGTTTGCGGCGAACTCCAAGGTTTGTCACCGGTGGTATAATGGATTATACGCCCATCATTATTAGCCGCATGGGTATAAGCTGTCAGCATGTCATCCAATATTGTATCATGATAAATCTTATGTGGCTTATAATCTGATGCCATAACATTATAGCGAAAATTGAGGTAATGTACCTTACCAAAGCAGATAATATTAAGCACATCTTGATCAAAAAACTGAAATTTACGATCTGATGCGAGAAAAGCCATTAATTTTTCTTCAATATTTTGCGCAACCCATTGTTGACGATTAATGACCAAAACACCAGAATTAAAGTAATGGTCATCAGTGCCATAATCCAATTGGATCACGTTTTTAAAATAGGCAATCCAGCCTTTTTCATAGCGCCGACATATCTCCATGCCGATATCAGGCGTCGCGGTAATCAGTTTATCACCAGGGTTTTCACTATCAATCAGTTCAGCCACATCGCATTCTATCGAAATATCGACATCAAGATAAAGAATGAGGTCATTATCAGTTAAACCGCCTAGAAAAAACCGCGCATAGGCTGCAGACGAAATATGAGGATTGGCATAATAAACTTCTCTTTGTGCTTGATATAATTCGTCAAATTTTTCAAACTTCAAAATAATATTGCTAAATCCACTCAATCGCGCTTTGATGGCTTGAATGGTTTCTTGATCCAATCCGCAATCAATAATAATAATTTCATAATGCTTATTGGTGAGCTATGCTTAATAAGCCCCTCTAGTGCCACCAACAAATAACGACCATATCCACCATCACAACAAAAAATAACACTATATAACTTGTTCAATTTAATGGATCCTTAAAACCAGTTAAAAAATATGACGTATTTTTTGGTATATTTAGCGTTTTTAAATAGCAACCCATGAAATTAACGGGTGAGATAGTCTTGCCAAGGCGCAATTGGTAAATCAAATACTGACTTTACCTTGCTATTATCAAGCTTTGAATATTGCGGGCGTTTTGCTGCTGTCTTATATTCGCTAGCAGGAATAGCTGTAATATTTGGAATTTTACCAGTTTGATTATGCTTTGACGCAAAAATTTCTGCAGCAAAATTTGCCCAATTGGTATATCCATCGGCAACAAGGTTAAAAATACCGCGCCAATTTTCTGCACAATCGCCTTTCAATATTTTTTGCGCAATGGCAATGGCAGATGTTGCAATAAAATCAGCACTTGTCGGCGTACCCCATTGATCCGCCACAATTCTTAATTGATCATGGCTTTGAGCAAGGCGTAACATGGTGTTTAAAAAATTATTGCCATAACGACTATAAACCCAAGCGGTGCGTAAAATGACATGATTGGGATTAGCATCATGCACCGCCCATTCCCCTTGCAACTTGGATAATCCATAGATGTTCACTGCACCAACCTGATCATCTTCCTTATAGGGTGTTTTACTTGCACCATTAAAAACATAATCGGTCGAAATATGGATAAGTGGAATATTATGGGCAGCAGTTACTTCCGCCACATATCGCGCACCATCACGATTAACTAAAAAAGCTTGTTCGACTTCTGTTTCAGCCTTATCCACGCCGCCGTATAGGCAGCAGGATTGATGACACAATCTGGTTTATGCGCATGTATAGCTTTTTCAATTGAAGCTTTATTGCTGATATCTAACTCTGGTCTACCAAGCACAACAAGAGACACATTACTTGAATTTTGGCTTTTTAATGCTTGCGCAACTTGGCCATTTTCACCAGTAACCAGAATTTTCATCAACTCAACCCTTTTTGGCTAGTTTCGCGCGTTGTAATAATGGCTCCCACCACCATTGATTTTTTAAAAACCACTCAACTGTCTTTTCAAGACCTGTTTCAAATGTTTCTTGTGCATGCCAATCCAACTCATTTTCAATTTTAGTCGGATCAATAGCATAGCGACGGTCATGCCCTGCCCGATCAGTTACGAAGCTAATTAATTGATGATAGGATTGTCCATTGCTTCGTGGCTTTTGCTTATCAAGAATATCGCAAATTGATTTTACCACTTGCAAATTGGTTCGCTCATTTTTACCACCGACATTATAGCTTTCGCCGACTTTGCCTTTTAACACAATGGTTTCAAGCGCCCGTGCATGGTCCTCAACATAAAGCCAATCGCGAATATTCTCGCCTTTTCCATAAATAGGTAGTGGCTTTTCAGCAAGAGCTGATAAAATAACCAAGGGAATAAGCTTTTCAGGAAAATGGAACGGACCATAATTATTGGAACAATTGGAAAGCACTACCGGCAGACCATAAGTATGATTCCAAGCCCTAACCAAATGATCGGACGCTGCTTTTGATGCAGAGTAAGGTGATGATGGGTGATAGGGCGTTTCTTCGGTGAAAATACCTTCATCAAATGGTAAATCACCAAAAACTTCATCGGTTGAAATATGATGAAAACGAAAGGCTTTTTGCTTATCCGCATCAAGATTTTGCCAATAAGCACGAACAGCTTCCAATAGATGGAATGTACCAACAATATTGGTATCAATAAATGCATCAGGACCAGAAATTGAGCGGTCAACATGGCTTTCAGCTGCAAGATGCATCACCGCCTCAATAGACTGGCCAACCAACAAAGCGCCAATGGCATTTCTATCAGCGATATCCAATTGATGAAATTGATAATTTTCAGAATTTTCGATCGATTTTAAAGATTGTAAATTACCTGCATAGGTTAATTTATCAATATTAAAAACCTGATGACCTTGCGCAATAAGATGCCGACAAAGAGCAGAACCAATAAAACCTGCACCACCCGTAACCAAAATTTTCAAAATAATAGTCCTTTAATCAAAAACATCAGCGCCTTTTAAAAAGGGCGCATTTAAATCCTTGTCGGATAATACAAAATTAGCAACATTTAAAGGCCAATTAATTGCAATATCAGGATCATCAAAACGGATAGAACGATCGCATTGAGGTGCATAAAAATCGGTGACTTTATACAAAAATTCGCAATTTTCCTCAAGAGTCAAAAAGCCATGGGCAAAACCGGGCGGAATATAAAACTGGGTCCAATTATCCGCTGATAATTCAACACCAGTCCATTGCTTAAAAGTCGGTGAGCTTTTACGAATATCAACCGCAACGTCAAAGACCAGCCCCTTAGTTACACGCACCAATTTACCTTGGGCATGGGGATGTAATTGATAATGAAGCCCGCGCAAAACTCCTTTTTCTTTAGAAAAAGAATGATTATCCTGAACAAACTCAGCATCTATCCCCGCCTGTGAAAACAAACGCTTATTATAGGTTTCTGAAAAAAAACCACGATTATCACCAAACTGCTTTGGGCGAATAATTAACACGCCTTCAAGCGGCGTTTTTTCAACATCAAGCATTTTTCAACTCATGAATACGGCGTTTTAAATAAGTAGCATAATCAGTTTTACCAAGATGATTAGCCCGCTCAATCACTTGCTCGGCGCTAATATAACCTGCTTCATAAGCGATTTCCTCAGGGCACATAACCTTGATCCCTTGCCGCTTTTCGATCGTCCTAACATAGGATGAAGCATCATGTAAACTATCGTGTGTCCCTGTATCAAGCCAAGCATAACCGCGTCCTAATTGCACGACTCTTAGTTGATTATTTTTAAGATAAATTTCGTTGATATCAGTAATTTCAAGCTCACCACGCGGCGAAGGCTTAAGATTTTTAGCAAATTCTACCACTTTATTATCATAAAAATAAAGTCCAGTTACTGCCCAATTAGATTCTGGTTCAACCGGCTTTTCAACAATTGATGTTGCAATACCTGTGGAACTGTCAAAACTAACCACACCATAACGCTCTGGATCATCGACATGATAGGCGAAAACTGTTGCCCCAGTTTGATGGCTACGGGCATTTTTAAGATGAGATACAAGATCATGACCAAAAAATATATTATCGCCAAGAATCAAAGCCACATCATCGCTACCAATAAATTCTTCACCAATAATAAAAGCTTCAGCAAGTCCATTTGGATGGGCCTGCTCGGCATAAGACAGTGAAATGCCATAAATGCTGCCATCGCCCAAAAGCCGTTGAAATAAAGGCAAATCATGCGGCGTTGAGATAATTAATATCTCTTTTATGCCAGCTAGCATCAAAACGCCAAGTGGATAATAAATCATCGGCTTATCATAAATTGGCATAAGTTGTTTAGATACGCCAATTGTAGCTGGGTATAACCGAGTACCACTGCCACCTGCGAGAATAATACCTTTCACTTTGCCCATCCTTTTTTATAATAAACCTTTTTAATTCAATAACAGTTTGATTATTTTTGTCATCAATTTTAAGGGAAACTTTCAATTAGACATTACACTCGGCTTTAATAATAAAGCTTTCTTTCATTAATAGTCAATAAATCCCTTTTTAAACCAATGATGCGTTTTATCGTTTAATATCACCAAACATCACACAAACTATCTTTTTTGAGATTTTCTCATTCATCACACCAAAAAGACGCTCTATAGCATGCAGATTAGTCCCATCAAGGGGAAGCGGTTCACTCATATAGTCAATCCAATCAAATTCCAGATCAAAAAATGGCTGCATTAAATCACTTCGCGCCCAAAACATCGTGCCAACAGGAAAATTAATATAATTGGGTAATTTGTTAATACCAAGGCGCGGAGCTAGTCTTTTGGCTTCAGGACGATTTTTTGCCCAACTAATGCCGTTGCGATCATCTGGAAAAACAAGATTTATATTCTTGTCATTATACAGCGTCTGAATAATTGTATCCGCGGCATTGATTTTTTTTCCATCACCCAAGAGATTGGTTGTCAGATATTTTCCCCATAATTCGGCATATGAGCGATCATCAATATGCACACTATGTTTTGTATGCAAATGGCCTATAATATCGTAACCATGACGCAATTGTTCCCGGAACAAAGTTAGCAAAGGCCCAATATCCCGCCCACGATTTGGCGCAATCAAAATCGAGACCTTAGCAGGGTAGTTTTCTAACAAATTTTCAGCAAACGTTTTAGCCGCTTCATCCTTGACACTGATGAATAAATCTGGCCGCACTTCATTAACCAATAATGCATTGATCATAACGTCCAATTTTTCAACATAATAGGCATGAATCTGCAAAGCAATTTTTTGATTAAGCGCGGCTTTTTCAATTTTAATAGGCTTTGTTAGCATCTCCCACTGCCAAGGACCATTAGGCTTGCCAGCCTCAAGATAGTGCAAAAACGGGTCTTTGCGCATTGGGCCAAGATCATGATATTCTGCATAAATTCCGGGTTGAAAACCTGCACAAGGCCGGCGTGGATACACACCGCTTTTCCAACTGCGGATATATTGTTTTATAGTTGCACGTGTAAAAAGCTTAGAACTATCCCCCGACCAAAATTCAAAATCAAATTCCTTTTTAGCAAAAAGCTCTGATGCATCTTTGTCTTCTTGTCTAATTTGTTCAGCAGCAGCGTTGCCAATTGCCGCTAATTCTTCAACAAACTGCGCAACGCCGCCGATATTGCGACTTACTTCAATAAATTGATCTCTACTGGCTTTAGGTGTTGAATATAAGTGATCATGTAAATTTTTGATAAATTGCTTAGGATCATTTTGATCTAGTAAATAATTATCATCAAGTTCATTTTGCCGATAAAGAGTCAATAGTGGTAAGGTTGTGTTGAGAGCAAAAACCGCTTTTCCAGTTTGTAAAGCAGATTTCACCTGAGACATTTTATTTGCAAAACGAGATGTATCGAAAAAAATCTCAGCCTTTTGATAATAACTAGACATTGCACTATTTTTAGATATGACGCGGCAGGAATTATCAGCCTTTTGTATTTGCAACCAATTCTGATTTTGTTCAAAACGGCTAAAATTGTTAACGCTATTTGAAGATCGTAACCAAACAAATTCGGTATCATCATCAGCATATTGCTCTTTATAAAGACTTGCAGTCTTTGCAAAAAGATCGAAACCATCAGCAAATGACACATCACCATAACCAATGACAAGTTTAGAGTCCGACTTGTTTGGAGAGAAAACCACATTTTGGGATGCAGATGACAATATGCTCACTTGGTCAGGATAGCCGTACATATAATCATATAGCACTTTTTCAGCATAGCTTTCACTCGTGTACACCACACGCGTGGCGCTGCGTAATCCACGGGACAAATCGCATTTACCAAAGGCAAGATTTTCGCCAACAATCAAAATATTAGCAATATTTGCTTTTTCAAGGTGCTTGTAAAAAAAACCACCTTCATAAATATTAGAAACCACAAATTTCAAATTGGGCGTTGAGCATAACTGTTTTATAAAACTGGAAGTGTGTTCCCCACCACGGTCAAAAATCTTATTAAGAATAAACCAATTGCAATAAGGAAGATATATTTCGTATAAGTGATTGGAATTAGATACGACAACAATATTATGATTTTCTGACAGCTTCTTTATCGCTTCGAAAAAAAATAGACTGTCATGTTCATCATCACAGCAAAATACAATCGTTTCAAGATTGTCATTCAAACAGTTTTTTTTAACGAAATGCGACTTTTTATATAGTCGTCCTTCATGGCGACCAATACTGCGATAATGCCGACGCGGAGATTTACCTGATATCGAAACATCTTCATATAAATATTGATAAACTGAAGAATTAAAATCCCACGGCAAACGCCGCCGCTTAACGGTAAATATATTTAATAAAACATCTTTAACTGACAAAACCATTATCTTACACTTAACTACTGCAACAGCCTTCAACCACTATTATATCAATATATAGAATGAGTTTCCAAATTAGACACCATAACATTCAAAAGATATTCTGTCTCATTTTGATTTAAATATCAAAATCTATTCACTTTTTATAGGTCTAACTTATAAATATCAAATCCCTAAAATACGCCATCATAAAAAAATGACACTATATTTTTTTCACCAAACGCATCATTTGCACTAATATAATTAGATTTACAATAGCAGATGCATTGATATTTTAAATATATTCTAAATTAAACTATATTTTGATTGATTACAAAATTTTGCATAATTCCTTAAATGAGGCATAAAATACAAAGCATATTCATAATGATGAAATTAATGAATTGGTTCTATATTGCAAACAGTACCGCCTACGTATTTCTAATTAAAATATTACATTACACAGACCGATAAAAACATATGATTAAATTATCGCGAACGCCTACAAAAAAAGTTTATATGGCAAGATAGACCTTTCCTGAAACCATTATTAAAGCTTAAAATCATTAATGATAGATAACACGTAAGGGATTAAAGTCGTTATTTATAAAAACTATTTTCAATATATAGACCATATATTCAAAACCATAGGGGCTGTCCGAGGTTGTAGTTAAGAATTAATAATTAATATTTTGTTATATTTTAATTTTTACAGTTTATGGAGAAGGAAATGGTTAACGACCTTACTGATGAACATTAAGAGCGTTTAGCACCGCTTATTCCTTATGAAACAGTCAAAGGACGATATTCTTTGCGGATTGAAAAGGGTATCTTATTTGAACTCTTAGAGAAAATTGCTGTAGAGCCGGATATGGCATGAATGATGCTTGATGCAATAATTGTCCGTGCTCATGCACAGGCTGCAAGAGCGCATAAAAAAGGGGGTGGTCGCTCCAAGTGCGGTTTTACCAGTAAAATACGTGTTGTTTATGATGCTTTGAGACACCATTACGTATAATTGTGGCTTAAAACTATTTTAACTTGCGAAATTGCAATGACATCACGCGTCTTAAGGAGCTTGTTAAAGGTTTTAAAATAAACTTTCTGCTTGCGGATAAGGGGTAAGATGGCCTCCTATTCTTGACATGGTTAATGCTGCACAAGCAATACCGATAGTCGCACAGCGCGTGAGCATTAAATATCGCCGCCCTTTCGATAGGCACATCTATATAGCACGTCATTTTATTGAATTTTTTTTAAAAACTTAAACAATTCAAACGCTTTGCAACCCGATATGATAAACACTTACAAAATTGCTTTGGTTTCATACAAATTGCCGCGATCTGCATTCAAATCAACCTGTTAATTCTTAACTAAAACATAGGTTCTAAATCCACTTTAATTGCCAAGTCGCAAGACAAAACGTGCGCCGCCAAGTGGGCTGGTAACCACAAATGCAGAACCATGGTGAAGTTCAGCAATGACCCGCACAAAGGAAAGCCCTACGCCATAGCCGTTTTTAATGTCGGCCTTATGCACATCCATGCGATAAAAAGGCGAAAAGACTTCCTCACGAAAAGCGTCCGGCACGCCCTCGCCATCATCGTCAAGTTCAAAAATTACCGCATCACCATCTTTGATAACATGCAGAACGGCTTTTGATTTGGCATATTTAAAACAGTTTAAAATAATATTGCGCAGCGCAATAGTTCCAAGTTCTAAATCAAACTCGCCAACAATATCTGGCACGTTTAAAACCAGTTCAAAATTTTCTGGCTTTAACGGCTTAAGTTTAGCCACCAAATCTTCAACCCAATCCTTTACCATGACGGGAATTGGATTGGTTGGTGCTGATTTATTGTTAAGGCGGAAATAATCAAGCGATACTTTAATCAGCCCCTCAAGCTCGCTAATATCATGCTCAATACCCTCGTAAAGCTTTTCTTTTTCATCTTCTTCGGCATCGTCAAGCATGGAAAGGGCAAAACGTAAGCGAGCAAGTGGCGTTCTAAACTCATGGGCCATGGTATGACGCATCACATCACTATGATTGACCAGTAATTCAATACGGGTGGCCATATCATTAATCACATGTCCAATCATTTTAAGCGGTTCAGTATGAATGCGCGGCACTCTTGCAGAAAGCTCCCCCTTGCCAAGGTCAAAAGCTGTACGCCTGATCATCATTGCTTCACGCCATGTACGGGCATAAGCAATATAAAGAATGGCAAAGGTAATCAATGCACTGACCATTGCCCAAAGCCCAAGCAAGGTTAAAAATGCACTGGCATTAGCTTCCAAAACATCTGAAACAATGAGCGGCCCCATTTCCAAGTAACCGCCATTATCAAGACTGGCATAAAGATAGCCATCCTCAAAAGCACTTCCCCCCGTTTCAAGCTGTTCACGCACATCTTGCGAATAAATAGTGCCGGGCGGTGAATAGGCAAGACGGAAGGCAAATTGCGGCTGCAATTCATTTAAAACGACTGCGGGAGACACATTTTTTTTTTCATTAATTTCTTCTTTAATGAGAAAAATAGTGCCTTGATGCGTGCTACGCTCGACATATTCATCTTCAAGAATACCAGTAATTGAAGAGGGCAAGGCGTCAAATAATTGCAGCGTCAAATAAGCAATAGCACTTTGCGCTAGCAAAAGGCATAATAATACGGCAATAGCACGCAATAAATTATAAAATCTATGGCGGAGTTTTTCCCGCTCTACCTTTTCGCTCGCCCGCGTTTTCATCTTTCTTGCGCCTGCAAAAATAAATAGCCTTTTGCACGCACAGTTTTGATAAATTGTGGATCATCAGGATCATCTTTAAGGCGTTTGCGTAAGCGCGATACCCTTGCATCAATGGAGCGATCAAGCCCGTCAAATTCAATCCCGCGCAAAGCATTTAAAATATCATCGCGTGATAGGATCTGTCCAGCTTGGCTGGCAAGCAACCATAAAAGATCAAATTCTGCCGTGGTAAATTCGAGTTTTTCATCACCAAGGGTAACAAGGCGGTTTTCATCATCAATAGCTAATTGGCCAAAATGTAACACACTAATTTTTGGCACATCTTTAACAAAGCCATTGGCTTGTTCAACCCGTTGGGGTTCGCCTTCCTTGCGGCGCAAAAGCGCCCTTATATGGGCAAGCAAGCGGCGTGGCTCCACGGGTTTTGACAAATAATCATCAGCGCCAAGTTCTAAGCCGACAATTTCATCAATATCGTCTTCACTGGCGGTCATGATGAGAATAAGCCCATCATAAAAGCTGCGCGCATCGCGGCAAATATCAAGACCCGATTTACCTGGCAACATCACATCTAAAATAACAAGATCAGGCTTATGAGTAGCTATAGCATTTTCCGCCGTGTCACCACGGGAATGAATATTTACATCATAGCCTTGTTTGCTTAAATAGGCCATCACA
Organism: Bartonella sp. HY038; assembly: GCF_014117425.1. NCBI lineage: Bacteria > Pseudomonadati > Pseudomonadota > Alphaproteobacteria > Hyphomicrobiales > Bartonellaceae > Bartonella > Bartonella sp. HY038. The sequence goes on along the minus strand of NZ_CP059726.1, from coordinate 7,812 downwards.
AGGTCAGCAAGGCGTTGATCGTCTTCAATTATTAAAATGTTTTTATTCATCTTGCCATATTTGGTTACAGAGTTTGGTTACATAAAAGCTACAAAGATCTTATATCAGTTTATATGTAGATAGCATAAGTTATGGCAAGTGTTTAAGTTTAAAACTTTGACTTTTTTAAGCCGCAGGAAAAACCATAACAAATGTATAAGCAAAATAAAAATTTTTCCCCCTTAGCTGTCAATAGCTTTTCGATGACAAATATCGACACTATGAAGCTAAATGGTCGTACAACTATATTAATCGATTTTGACGGCACAATTTGTTATCAAGATGTCACCGATTTATTGTTGAATAAATTTGCTTTGCCTGGTTTTGAAGAATTAGAAAATTTGTGGCTTTCTGGCGCGATTGGTGCGCGAGAATGTATGGAAAAGCAAGTTGCGCTTATCCGCGCTACGCCGCAACAACTTGATGGCGCGCTAAATGAAGCGCAAATTGATGTGGCTTTTAAACCATTTCTTGACATGGTTAAACGACAAGGTGCTGCGGCTCAAATCGTTAGCGATGGGCTTGATTACAGCATCAACTATATTTTAGCGCATAGTGGCATTAAAGATTTGCCAGTTTATTCCAATCATCTTGTGCATTTAGGGGGCGAAAAATGGAAATTGGAATTTCCATTTAAGGCCAATAATTGTCCATCAGGTCATTGCAAATGTCGCCGTTATGACCCATTGCCACTTAGCCCTTTTGGTAGAACTATTTATATTGGTGATGGCACGTCAGATTTTTGCCCATCGCAAAAGGCGGATTTTGTACTTGCTAAGGGTAAACTTGCCGATTATTGCGAAAAACACGCCATTGCCCATATGCGAGTGAAGGATTTTTCGCAAATTATGGCGCTCTGGCCAGATTTGATGGTTGAATTGTCCAACACTCATTCAAATGATAGGGGCGCCCATAGCTTCACCGCACAAAAGGCAGCGCGGATAGCATCATGATTAGCGATGTTAGTTTTTACATGCCGGGTGGGCGCGCCGGTGTTATGCTTATCCATGGCTTAACCGGCACCCCTACCGAGATGCATATTCTTGCCAAGGGCTTGAATAAGGCTGGCTTTAGCGTTTTTGGCATGCAACTTGCTGGCCATTGTGGTGATGAGGCGGATATTGTCAAAACCAATTGGCAAGACTGGTACCAAAGCGTTAATGATGCGGCAGATGCATTTTTGAAGCATGTTGACACATTATTTGTTGGCGGTCTTTCGATGGGCGCATTACTGGCACTTAAACTTGCAGCAGAACGGCCCAAAGATATTGCTGGTGTTGGTGTTTATGGCGCAACGCTTATTTATGATGGTTGGAGTATTCCCTATCTCATACGCCGCACACAATTTCTTATTCTTTGGCTTTATAAAATGGGGTTATTTCATAACCGCGTTTTTATCGAGCGCCCCCCTTATGGCCTTAAAGATGAGCGTATTCGCAAAACCGTTGCCGACAGCATGTTTTCTGGTGATAGCACCAAGGGCGGTCTTGCAGGAAATCCATTTCCATCTTTGGCAGAAATGATGATGTTGGTCAAAAATATGCGCCCGCAAATAGATGAAGTTCGCGCACCCTGCCTTGTTATGCATTCGGCTAATGATGACATTGCCAATATTAAAACCAATGGTGGCTATATTGCCGAGCACGTGGCTGGACCGGTTGAGTTTATTCCGCTTGATAATAGCTACCATCTAATCACTATTGATCGCGACCGAAAAAATGTGATTAATAAAAGCGTCGAGTTTTTTTCAAAGCTGTGTAGCGACACTCAATTGGACATAAATGATTTGCCTGAAATTATTCCCGCGCCTTTTTCTCCTGTTTTTGAAAACATGAACTTACAAGCTGCAAACCGATTAACAGCAAATCAACCGACAGTAAATCAGGGCAAGAACACATGAATTGGCTCGTTTTAACCCTATGGCTTGCTAATGTTATTTTTGACACTGTTGGCCAACTTGCATTTAAAGCCGCGGCAACAATCCCTGATGATGAGGAAACGGAACCGGGCTTAAAAGCCTATTGGCGTGCCTTGGTGCGTAAACCGATTTTATGGGTTGGTATTTTTGCCTATGTGGGCGAATTTTTCCTATGGCTCGCATTTTTAACCCTTGTGCCCCTATCAGAAGGCATATTGCTCGGCTCGGTTAATATTATAGTTATCATGGTCTTGGGCCGTATCTTCTTTCATGAAAAACTCACCCCGATGCGGATAATCGGCATTAGTTTAGTTGCACTTGGTGTTGCAGTTGTGGGAGCATTTTAAATGCGGCGTTTTTATATTTTAGGGTTTTTCTTTTTGATGATGTTCGATACCGTCGGGCAAATTAGCTTTAAGCAAACTGCAATGATTGCTGAGCCGTTGGAGTTAAGCCTTGACTGGTTTTGGCGGATTATTTCCCATCCTTGGGTCTATTTAGCCATATCGGGCTATATTGGTGCGTTTTTCACTTGGATGACCTTGCTGCGGCGCGCGCCCGTTGGCCCAGCCTTTGCTGCCAGTCATTTGGAAGTGGTAACGGTGATGATTGCTTCCGTCATTATTTTTGGTGAAAATGTACCCCTTAGCCACATTATCGGTGCAATTTTGATTGTTGGTGGTATTATCTGCCTTGCCTTTGCCGAACGCGATGAATTAGAAAAGCAAAAAACCTCGCCAATATAGTCGAAACAAGCTTAATCGAGGAGTATAATTTTGCCGTTACTTTTTACCTCGAAAAAACAGCACCTAAAAATTTTGACAAGTGATACAATTTATGGCGAGTTGCCGCCCACGGCAGGTCTACCGCTTGTTTCAACAGATTTTTTTGGTAAAGGCGGCGATATAGCTGAAATCATTGCGAAGCAATTTAATTTACCACCCTTGTTGCTCGAGTGTTCTGGTACAGCATCTTTAATTATTGCGCTTGAAACTTTAAAGCGCTTAAATAATAAGGATGATCTTACCAACACCCGCAATGAAGTGATTATTCCCGCCTTTAATTGCCCTTTAGTGCCGCTTGCCATTCATCATTGCGGCTTAAAGCCAATTATTTGCGATACTGCGCAAAATAGCTTCGATTTTTGCTTTGAACAATTGCAACAATTGGCAAGTTGCAAAACCCTAGCGATATTGCCCACCCATATTGGTGGCCGCCTTGCTAATGTAGAAGCAAGCCTAAATATCGCGCATAACATTGGTGCCTATATTATTGAAGATGGCGCGCAGGCGCTTGGAGCAGAAATTGGGCAAAGCGGCGATATAGCATTTTTTAGCCTTGCAGTTGGCAAAGGTTTAACTCTTTTTGAAGGTGGTTTACTAACCGCAAAAGACCCCGATTTATTTCACCAACTGCAAATAACCCATAAAAACCTTGTAAAGCCAAATTTTTTCGCTGATAAAATAAAACTTGCGCAATTAATTGGATATTATTGCTGCTATAATCCACCTTTGTTAGAGCTTTTTTATGGGCTTGGTCGGCGCAAAGCGCTAAAAAAACACGATTACATTAATGCGGTTGGCGATTATTTTGCTCAAGAAATACCAATTTTTGAGGTTGGCAAAAAGCGCCGCGAAATTGGGGCAAAAGCTGCATTAAGATTGCCGGAGTTTTTACAAAAAGCCAAGATGCAAGCCTTAAAACGCATCGAAGTGTTGGAAAATAACCCCATTTTACGCGAATTTGGCGTAAAAATCGTTAAAGGTGAGGATGCAGCAAAGGGCACTTGGCCTTTTATCATGGTATTAATGCCAAGCGATGCTAGCTGCCAAAAAGCTATGGAGCGGCTTTGGCCGTCCAATTTGGGGGTAACACGACTTTTTGTGTCATCAATTCCCAATTATGATTATCTGCAACCAATATTGGGGAAAGATAATAGCTCAAATACAGCAACCAATGCCGATGATTTTGCAAAAAGAATGATAACTATTACTAATAATTATCGATTAAATGATGATAGTTTTATGCAAATTGTTCAAGTACTTGAAAGTGCCTTGATCAGCTGATCATTGGCTTTTTAGCAACTGCTTTGGCAGTTTATTCTAGGCTCATTCCTGCTAAAACGTAATGGAAAAGTTCATGCTTTTCCTATACCAAATGCCCGTACTGAAACGCTTTTACCGATTATTAGGCAATCAATTAAGCCAGATTCCATTGTTTATCGAGATAAGCTTTTCTGCCTATGATGTTCTTGATGTGACTGAGTTTTACCATGAGCGGAAAAACCATTCAAAAACCTTTGTGGATGATCGCAATCATATCAATGGGATTGAAAATTTCTCTAGCCAAGCCAAGCGGCATATGCGTCGCTTTAATGGCATTCCTCGAGAGCATTTTTATCTATTTTTAAAAGAATGTGAATGGCGTTTTAACAACAGTGACCCAAAATTTCAATTTTTCATTTTAAAACAATTAGTAAGAGCTAGTTTTTAGCAATTATCTATGCCAGCCCCTAATTTTTTTACATAATTTTATTTTTGTACTTTGGCAGATTTGAGAAATAGTCAAAAAACCAATATTCTCTTAAGTGTCCACTTTCAAATTCGCTTTGGCATTTTTTATCCATATAAAAATTGACACCATTGCCTAAAAAATCACCAAGAGCTGTAAAGCGATCTGGATCGAATATGCCATGTAACCAAGTTGGAATTTGATCTATTGTTACGCCTTGCTTTATGCATACGACAAATTGGTCCTCCAATCTCAAAGTGGGATCGATAGAAATTGTGCCAAAGACAAATTCCTCATCGAAAAATATACCATCTATATCATCGACAAAATCGAAGAAAGGTCCAAATTTAACGCTCGGACTTTCGATAGTATAATCAAAATCTTTATTGTCTGATTGATTTTGGTCCAGTGTACGAAAATCAAAAAGATAACGATCACCAACAGGCGCACCAAACTGGAAATCAAATTGGCCGTTACAGTCTGCTAGGTTTTTTAGCAATGTGTTTTTTGACATATTTTCGAAATAGCCGCTAAATTCAAAATCCACGCTTTTTGGGCTAGACCAACCTTTATGCCGCAATGTTGCTTTTTGATGGAAAGAGCCACGTAGAAAAACCTGCTGATATTTAGTAAAAATTCTTAATATATAGCGGTAAATATCGCTACGAGATGGACTCTTTGTCTTAAACCTAAAAGAAAAATTCGTTGACATTATCGCCTCTTAATCGGTTTGGGTCTTTGAAATAAGATAGCTTACCTATAATTAAAGCGTTTTTTAAAAAAATGTGAAGCGGTTTTCGGACAAAAAACGCGGTGTAAACAATGGATTAGAGCGCCGATCTGATCCAATCAGATCGAAATGCGCTCTAACAACACTAATATTTATCTATCTACTTTGTGGTTTCAACTCTTTTGGGTATTTAAATAATCTTCATAAAACTTTGCTAAATTATTGCCGATCCATTCGCCAAAGGCTTTGCTATCCGCGTGATTAAATTCCAAACTAAGAGCTTTTGGCTTTGGCTTAATCGCAACATCAATTTTTTTGTCATCCGACTGCCAAGCTTTAACTGCACTTTTCACATTGTCGCTCGTTTGGCCTTTTGCCTTTGTTTTTGCATTGGTTTTAGCGGCAGATTTCTTTTGATATTTTACCAAATATTGATGCAAATCATCAAATCGCTGCTCATAGCCAAGGGCAATAAAGTCATCATTTTTAACATATTCAAGGGCACGGTCTAAAAATGCGGGATTTAAAATGATTTGGCGTAAGCTTAACCACTTATCACGACCGATATTTTTTGCCGCACCAAGTGCAGCTAGCAAAGCTTGCGGCATAATTTCCATAACGCTTAGCATTTTGGATAGCATGGCATCATCAAGGCTTAAGGCTGATTTAATCACTTGCCGTGATAGGCCACGCGCCGCAAGATTTTGCGCGAAAAATGCGCGTTCAATGAAGGATAAATTAGCCCGTGCCGAATTTTCTTGCCCCTGTGCCACGGCAGATGCCACATCATCAAGGCTTTTTACCACGGCCTTAACTTGCAGCCCTAATTCCTTTGCCACTTGCGCCCGCCTATGGCCAAACACCACCATATAACGCCCTGCTTGTTCTTCATGGGGGCGAACCAAAATTGGTGATAATTGCCCCTGCTCTTTGATCGCTTCCAGCAATTCGCGGTAAGCTTCGTCATTTTGTGACAAGCGATCAGACACAAAAGACGCATCTAACAAATTGGGATCAAGCGTGATGATTGTTTCACCATCCATGAGCTTCTTGGTATTTTCTGCCATTTCCTCAATTGAGCGCACAACCGCTTTTGCAGCACCGGTCATAGCATAGCCAGTTTTGCTTGCCTTTGGCCGATTGGCTTCTACTTCTTCTTTATTTAAAGATGACATATCAAGATTGGCAAAGGGATTTTTACGCGACATGATGATGATCCTTTAATCGGTTGCAAGAGCTGCTCAAAAGGCGCAACTTATTTATTTTATTTATCGATTTTACAATAAAAACGGCTGACAAAAAATTCACACCCTGCCCCAATGCTGGTGGATAATGTCAACAATTTCACTATTGGCAGAGTTTAAACTTTCCATTGCCCGATCATAGGTAGCACGCACAAATTCGCCGCGCTCTACTTCATAAAGCGTTTGTTTTTTAATGCTAGCATCAGCAATAGCTGTAGATTTTAAAACCGGATTTTTAAGCATATTTGCGGCAAACATGCTTTGCATAAAGCCAACCATCTGCGCTTGTGGAATATCGGTTGGCTCAAACCGAGTGACGAGATAACGAAACCAGTTTACCTTAATTTGCGCACCGGCATCGGCGACCGATGTCATAATGCCGCCAAGCATCATTAAAAATTGCGACATCGACATGATATCTAGCATTTGCGGATGAATGGTAATTAAGATCCCCGTCGATGCCATAAGCGCAGTAATGGTTAAATAACCAAGTTGCGGCGGACAATCAATCACCACCACGTCATATTGGTCATCAACTGATTTTAGCGCATTGGCGATGCGAATATGGAAAAGCCGCCCCTCTTCCCCCTTTTTACCCGAAATCGCAAGTGGCACATCATATTCATATTCTTGCAGCATCAAATTAGCCGGTACAATGTCAAGACCGGGAATATTGGTGCTTTGGATAATGTTGGAAAATGGCACGCGTTCATCATCAAAACGCAATGCTTCATAAAAGGATTGCGTGTCATCCATTTCTGGTTGAATACCAAAAAGCGAGGTTAAAGATGCCTGCGGATCAAGATCAACCGCCAAAACACGGTGGCCAGTTAAAGCCAAATATTGCGCTAAATGGGCAGCTGTGGTGGTTTTGCCGCTACCACCTTTAAAATTTACCACCGACACGACTTGCATAGCCTCGCCCTCGCGGCGGCGCGGCACATAATAGCGTTTGTCAGATTTTTTATTGTCTTCCAAATAGTCACGCAAAGCCAGCATATCATTAGCGCTGTAATAGCGCCGGCCGCTAATTGTTTCGACCTGCGGGCCCTTACCCTCAATATTTAATTGCCGCAAATGACTTTGGGTAACCCCAATTAACTGCGCTACTTCAGCGGTTTGAAATTTGCGTAAGCCTTTTTTCGCATCAGGCGGATATTGCTGCATGCGCAACATATTTAAAGCACTGGAGATTTTTTCGCCCTGCTCGGCAATAAGATAATCGAAACGATTTGCTTTATCAGTAGTCATTTTGGCAAATAAATCCCTTTTGGTGATATTTTCGCAAAAACTGCAAAAATAAGAATATTTACGAAAATATAGACGATAATTTATTAATAAAGCAATAACAATTTCGATGATTTGGTAAA